>NZ_JAXCIS010000043.1:0-7643 GCF_034044025.1 Pseudomonas sp. SED1 | reverse complement strand
TGCATTCCGATAGAACTTCTCCACCCGCCCCCGCCTCATAATTAACAAGCCCACCTCCACGGCACGCCCATGGACCTTGTTATCGCCCGGCCCGAAGGCCTCTACTGCCCCGCTGGGGATTTCTACATCGACCCCTGGCGCCCGGTTGAACGCTCGGTCATTACCCATGCCCACGGCGACCACGCCCGCACCGGCAATCAACACTACCTGGCCGCCGCCCCCGGCGAAGGCATCCTGCGCTCGCGTCTGGGTCAAGACATCAACCTGCAAACCCTGGCCTACGGCGAAACCCTGCGCCATCACGGCGTCAACTTGAGCTTCCATCCCGCCGGCCATGTACTCGGCTCCGCCCAAGTGCGCCTGGAATACCAGGGTGAAGTCTGGGTCGCCTCCGGCGACTATAAAGTCGAGCCCGACGGCACCTGCGCGCCGTTTGAACCGGTGCGCTGCCATACCTTTATCACCGAATCGACCTTCGGCCTGCCGATCTACCGCTGGCAGCCCCAGGCGCAGATTTTTGCCGGGATCAACGACTGGTGGCAGGCGAATATCGCGGCCGGCAAGGCCAGCGTGCTGTTCTGTTATTCCTTCGGCAAGGCTCAGCGGATTCTCCACGGCATCGACGCCAGCATCGGCCCGATCCTCAGCCATGGCGCGGTCGAACCCCTTAACCGGGTATACCGCGAAGCGGGCATCTATATCCCCGAAACCCTCTACGCCGGTGACTTCAAAAAGACCGACCCTTTGCTGCGCCAAGCCCTGATCATCGCCCCGCCCTCGGCCGGCGGCAGCACCTGGATACGCCGTTTCGGCGACTACAGCGACGCTTTCGCCAGCGGCTGGATGCGCCTGCGCGGCACCCGCCGGCGGCGCGGAGTGGATCGCGGCTTTGTGCTCTCAGACCACGCCGATTGGCCTGGGCTGTTGTGGGCCATCGAGCAAACCGGCGCTGAGCGCGTGATGGTCACCCACGGTTCTGTGGGCGTATTGGTCCGACACCTGCGGGAAAAGGGCCTCGACGCGCAAGGGTTCACCACCGAATACGGCGATGACGAAGAGGAAGCCGCGTCATGAAAGCCTTCGCCGAGCTGTACGCCAACCTCGACGCAACCACTTCCAGCAATGCCAAACTCGCGGCCTTGCAGGCTTACTTCCTACAAGCGCCAGCGGAAGATGCCGCATGGGCGGTGTACTTTTTATCCGGTGGCCGCCCGCGGCAACTGGTGCCCACGCGGTTGCTGCGGGACATGGCCACCGAAGCCGCGAGCATTGAGCCGTGGTTGTTCGAAGAGAGTTATCAGTCGGTAGGCGACCTGGCGGAAACCATTTCCCTGCTGTTACCGGAATCGCCCCACACCTCCAACGACGGTTTGGCCGTGTGGCTCGAAGAAAAACTCCTGCCCTTGCGTGGCCTGCCGCCAGAAGAGTTGGCCGAACGCCTGCCTGCGTTGTGGGCACAATTGGATCAACCGAGCCTGATGCTGTGCATCAAGCTGATCACCGGCAGCTTCCGGGTTGGCGTATCGAAGTTGCTCGTCACCCGCGCCCTGGCCGCCATGGCCGGGCTCGACAGTAAACGCGTGGCTCAGCGCCTGGTGGGCTACACCGACCTGTCCAACCGTCCGACCGCCGAAGGCTATTTGAAACTGATTGCCGCCGAATCGTCCGACGAGCATGCGCAACGCGGCGGGCAGCCTTATCCGTTTTTTCTCGCCCATGGCCTGGCGCAACCGGTGGAGCAATTTGATGCCTTGCTCGGCGCCCCCGCTGACTGGCAAGTGGAATGGAAGTGGGACGGCATCCGCGCACAGCTGGTCAAGCGCGAAGGCCGCTTGTGGATCTGGTCCCGGGGCGAAGAACTGGTCACCGACCGCTTTCCGGAACTTCATGAGCTGGAAAACAGCCTGCCGGATGGCACGGTGATCGACGGCGAAATCGTGGTATGGAAGGGCTCGGTGCAACCCTTCGCCCTGCTGCAACAGCGCATCGGCCGCAAAACCCTGAGCAAGAAAATCCTCGAAGACGCCCCCGTCGCGGTACTGGCCTATGACCTGCTGGAACACCAGGGCGACGACTGGCGCAACCACACCCAGGCCGAGCGTCGGGCACAACTGGAACAGGTGATCAGCGACTGCGACCAGCCCACGTTGCGGGCGTCGCCTTTGCTGACCGGCGACAGCTGGCAGGCCTTGGCGGAACAACGTGAAGCCTCCCGCAGCCTGGGCGTGGAAGGCATGATGCTCAAGGCCCGGGATGGCCTCTACGGCGTGGGCCGCACCAAGGACATGGGCGTGTGGTGGAAGTGGAAAGTCGACCCGTTCAGTGTCGATGCCGTGCTGATCTATGCCCAGCGCGGCCATGGCCGGCGCGCCAGCCTGTACAGCGACTACACCTTCGCCGTATGGGACGGACCGCCCGGCAGCGAACGCACGCTGGTGCCATTCGCCAAGGCGTATTCGGGGCTGACCGATGAAGAAATGCGCAAGGTCGACGGCATCATCCGCAAGACCACCGTGGAGAAATTCGGCCCGGTGAGCAGCGTGACGCCCAGCCTGGTGTTTGAGTTGGGCTTTGAGGGCATCGCCCTGTCCAAGCGGCACAAGAGCGGAATTGCCGTGCGTTTCCCGAGGATGTTGCGCTGGCGCCAGGATAAATCCGTCGAGGAAGCCGACAACCTGGCGACACTGCAGGATTTACTGGCCTAACACCTCTCTCACGAACACCACAGATCAATGTGGGAGCGGGCTTGCTCGCGAATGCGGTGTGTCAGTCAATACATCTGGTGACTGATCCACCGCATTCGCGAGGAAGCCCGCTCCCACATTTGAAAACTTCACACGCCCCAAAATAATGCATAGATTTATCAATGCCCATTTTCGGGCATTTCCTACCGACACAACTCCTTAATCTCACCTTTTAAAACGACCATTCGGAACTATGGTGCAGAAATTGCTACTTGAGTCAGGTCTGACACCGTTCAGTAACAGTCCTAACCGCGCCACAAGCGCTTATCTTGGTTTCCAGGGATTACATAATGAAAAAAGCATTGCTGACCCTTTCTGCACTGGCTCTGTGCATGGCCGCCGGTTCCGCGCTGGCCAAGGAATACAAGGAATTGCGTTTTGGTGTCGATCCGTCCTACGCGCCGTTTGAGTCAAAAGCCGCTGATGGCAGCCTGGTGGGCTTCGATATCGACTTGGGCAATGCCATCTGTGCCGAGCTGAAGGTCAAGTGCAAGTGGGTCGAAAGTGATTTCGACGGCATGATTCCAGGCCTCAACGCCAACAAGTTTGATGGCGTGATTTCGTCGATGACGGTCACCACAGCCCGTGAAAAGGCAATCGACTTCTCCAACGAGCTGTTCTCCGGCCCGACTTCCCTGGTGTTCAAAAAGGGCGCGAACTACTCCACGCCTGAGTCCCTTAAGGGCAAAAGCGTTGGCTACGAGCAAGGCACCATCCAGGAAGCCTACGCCAAGGCCGTACTGGACAAGGCCGGTGTGACCACCAAGGCCTACGCCAACCAGGACCAGGTGTACGCCGACCTGACATCCGGTCGTCTGGACGCTTCCGTACAAGACATGCTGCAAGCCGAACTGGGCTTTTTGAAGTCGCCAGCCGGCGCTGGTTATGAAGTCAGCAAGGCCATCGACGATCCACTGCTGCCGTCCAAAACTGCGGTCGGTATCAAAAAAGGTAACAAAGACCTCAAGGCCTTGTTGGATAAAGGTATCAAAGCGTTACACGATGATGGCACCTACGCCACCATCCAGAAGAAACACTTTGGCGATCTGAACCTGTACAGCGGCAAATAATGTCTGGGGCGCCCTTCCGCTGGAGGGGCGCTTTTTTATCGCCATAGGTCCTGATTTATGTTCGAAGATCTTTTGCAAACCCTGGGGCTCAGTGCCTTTAGCTTGAAGGGTTTCGGCCCGCTGTTGCTGCAAGGCACCTGGATGACCGTCAAGTTGTCGGTGTTTTCCCTGGCCGTCAGCGTGTTGCTGGGCTTGCTCGGCGCCACTGCCAAACTGTCCAGCCTGGCGTTCGTGCGGGTTCCCGCACAGATCTACACCACCTTGATTCGCGGCGTGCCCGACCTGGTGCTGATGCTGCTGATTTTCTACAGCCTGCAAATGTGGCTGACCGGCTTTACCGACTTTATGGAATGGGACTACATCGAGATCGACCCATTCAGCGCCGGGGTGATCACCCTGGGCTTTATCTACGGTGCGTATTTCACCGAGACCTTCCGCGGTGCGATCCTCGCCGTGCCCCGTGGCCAACTGGAAGCCGCCACGGCCTACGGACTCACGCGTGGCCAGCGGTTTCGCTTCGTGACCTTCCCGCAGATGATGCGCTTCGCCCTGCCGGGCATTAACAACAACTGGTGCGTGATGCTCAAGGCCACGGCCCTGGTGTCGATCATCGGTTTGGCCGACCTGGTCAAGGCCGCACAGGATGCCGGCAAGAGCACCTATCAGCTGTTCTATTTCCTGGTGATCGCCGCGTTTATCTACCTGTTGATCACCAGCGCGTCCAACTTCGTCCTGCGCTACCTGGAACGGCGCTACTCCGCAGGCTCCCGGGAGGCAGTGCGATGATCGAACTTATTCAACAATACTGGCGCCCCTTCCTTTATAGCGACGGCCAGCACATCACCGGCCTGGCCATGACCATGTGGCTGCTCAGCGCCTCGATCTTCATCGGCTTCCTGGTGTCGATCCCGCTGTCCATCGTCCGGGTGTCGCGCAATCGCTGGGTACGCTGGCCCGTGCAGTTCTACACCTACCTGTTTCGCGGCACACCGCTGTATATCCAGCTGCTGATTTGCTACACCGGGATCTACAGCATCGCGGCGGTTCGCGCGCAGCCGGTACTGGATGCGTTTTTTCGCGATGCGATGAACTGTACCCTCCTCGCCTTCGCCCTCAACACCTGCGCCTACACCACGGAGATTTTTGCCGGGGCGATCCGTAGCATGGCCCACGGCGAAGTCGAAGCGGCAAAAGCCTACGGCCTGAGCGGCTGGAAGCTGTATGCCTACGTGATCATGCCGTCGGCCCTGCGCCGCTCGCTGCCGTACTACAGTAATGAAGTGATCCTGATGCTGCACTCGACGACGGTGGCCTTCACCGCGACGATCCCGGATATCCTGAAAGTCGCCCGGGACGCCAACTCGGCCACCTACATGACCTTTCAATCATTCGGTATCGCTGCGCTGATCTACCTGACCGTGACCTTTGCCCTGGTCGGTCTGTTTCGTCTGGCGGAGCGTCGCTGGCTGGCCTTTCTCGGCCCCAGCCACTAAGGAGCCTTCATGCGTCATCAGATTCACCCACTCGTGGCGCCGGTGCCGGGCACGGCGCGGCAGATCCACAGCTTCCACTTCGGGCCGGAGCAGGCTGAAGGCAAGGTCTACATCCAGTCGTCGCTGCACGCTGACGAGTTGCCGGGCATGCTGGTGGCCTGGCACTTGAAAGTGCGCCTGGCGGAGCTGGCAGCGGCCGACCGCCTGCGCAGCGAGATCGTGCTGGTGCCCATCGCCAACCCGACCGGCCTGGAACAGGTTTTGATGGACATCCCCCTGGGCCGCTACGAGCTGGAAAGCGGGCAGAACTTCAATCGCCTGTTTGTCGACCTGAGCGACGACGTCGGCAATCAGGTTGAAGAACTGCTGGGGGATGATCCACAGCACAACGTCGAACTGATTCGCGACGCACTCACCATGGCCCTGGCAGCGCAAACACCCGTCACGCAACTGGAATCCCAGCGCCTGGTGCTGCAACGCCTGGCCTGCGATGCCGACATGGTGCTGGACTTGCACTGCGACTTCGAAGCCGTGGCGCACCTGTACACCACTCCCGAAGCGTGGCCCCGGGTGGAGCCGTTGGCGCGCTATATCGGCTCCGAAGCCAGCCTGTTGGCTACCGACTCCGGTGGGCAGTCGTTCGATGAGTGTTTCACGCTAGTGTGGTGGCAATTGCAGCAACGCTTTGGCGAGCGCTTCCCGATCCCGATGGGCAGCTTTTCCGTCACCGTCGAGTTGCGCGGCCAGGGCGACGTCAACCACGGACTGGCCAGCCTCGACTGCCAGGCGATCATCGATTACCTGATTCACTTCGGCGCGATCAGCGGCGAGCCTGCAGCGTTGCCGGCGCTGCCCTACCCCGCCACACCGCTGGCGGGCGTCGAGCCGGTGGCCACACCGGTGGGCGGTTTGCTGGTGTTCAGCGCCCTGCCTGGGGAATACGTGGAAGCCGGGCAACTGATCGCCGAAATCATCGACCCTATTTCTGACCGCGTAACGCCGGTGCATTGCCGCAATGCCGGCCTGCTTTACGCCCGTTCGCTGCGGCGCATGGCCACTGCCGGGATGGTCATCGCCCATGTCGCGGGCACTGAAGCCTATCGCAGCGGCTACCTACTTTCGCCTTGAGGATGCACGCCCCATGTACAAATTGACCGTTGAAGGCCTGCATAAAAGCTATGGCGACAATGAGGTGCTCAAAGGTGTCTCGCTCAAGGCCAAGACCGGTGATGTGATCAGTTTGATCGGCGCCAGCGGCTCGGGCAAAAGCACCTTTTTGCGTTGCATCAACTTTCTTGAACAGCCGAATGATGGCGCGATGACGCTGGATGGTCAGCAGATTCGTATGGTCAGTGACCGCCATGGGATGCGCGTGGCGGATGATGCGGAGTTGCAGCGCCTGCGTACGCGGTTGGCGATGGTGTTTCAGCATTTCAACTTGTGGAGCCATATGAGTGTGCTGGAGAACATCACCATGGCGCCGCGCCGGGTCTTGGGCTGCAGCAAGAAGGACGCCGAGGACCGTGCTCGTCGGTATCTGGACAAGGTTGGGTTGCCGGCGCGGGTGGCGGATCAGTATCCGGCGTTTTTGTCGGGGGGCCAGCAACAGCGGGTGGCGATTGCCCGGGCGTTGGCGATGGAGCCGGAGGTGATGCTGTTTGACGAGCCGACTTCGGCGCTGGATCCGGAGTTGGTGGGTGAGGTGTTGAAGGTGATCCAGGGGTTGGCCGAGGAAGGCCGGACGATGATCATGGTGACCCATGAGATGAGCTTTGCCCGCAAGGTGTCGAGCCAGGTGCTGTTTTTGCACAAGGGGTTGGTGGAGGAACAGGGTGCGCCGGAGGATGTGCTGGGTAATCCGAAGAGCGAACGGTTGCAGCAGTTTTTGAGTGGGAATTTGAAGTAGCCGGTAGGGGTGGGGGCATATCCGTTATTTAGGTAACGGCCGCCTATGGTTCCGCTCTTACAGCGGCTCACTTTTGAACAGCGCAAAAGTAAGCAAAACGCTCTTGCCCCACCACTCGGCACCTCGCTAATGCTCGGTGTGCCCTCACTGCGGCTTTGGACCGTGGGCCGCCGCGATGGGCCATCCTTGGCCCAGCGCGGCTAACCCGGCGTCCTGCCGGGTTACCCACGGTCCAAAGCCTGCGTTCGGCCAGCGTGGTTTAACGGGGCGCCTAAGATCAAGATCAAAAGCAGATCAACAGCACAGCGGCCTACCGGCCGGCTTGAGTGTGGTGAAGCAACAGCAACAGCAACAGCGAAATCAAGAGCGGGCACAGTCCAAATGTGGGAGCGGGCTTGCTCGCGAAGGTCGTTAACGATGACGCGGGCAT
>NZ_JAXCIS010000042.1:0-13186 GCF_034044025.1 Pseudomonas sp. SED1 | reverse complement strand
GGTTACGCGTAGCTCTCGATCGACGGGCACGCACACACCAAATTGCGATCGCCAAACACGTTGTCGACCCGGCCAACCGGCGGCCAGTACTTGGCTTCGATCAACGATGCCACCGGGTACACCGCTTGCTCGCGGCTATATGGGTGGCTCCATTCGCCAACCAGTTCCGCGGCAGTGTGCGGCGCGTTCTTCAGCGGGTTGTCGTCCTTGTCCAGCGAGCCATTTTCCACCGCGCGGATTTCTTCGCGGATAGCGATCATCGCGTCGCAGAAGCGGTCCAGTTCTTCCCTGGATTCGCTTTCGGTCGGCTCGATCATCAGGGTGCCGGCTACCGGGAACGACATGGTCGGCGCATGGAAACCAAAGTCGATCAGGCGCTTGGCCACGTCATCCACGCTGATGCCGCTGCTGTCTTTCAACGGGCGCAGGTCGAGGATGCATTCGTGGGCCACCAGGCCATTGCTGCCGGTGTACAGCACGGGGTAGTGCTCTTCCAGGCGACGGGAAATGTAGTTGGCATTCAGGATCGCCAACTGCGAAGCGCGCTTGAGGCCCGCGCCGCCCATCATGCTGATGTACATCCAGGTGATCGGCAGAATGCTCGCGCTGCCGAACGGTGCGGCGCAGACCGCGCCTTCCTTGCGTTCCATCGCGGCATGGCCGGGCAGGAACGGCGTCAGGTGGGATTTGACGCCAATCGGGCCAACGCCCGGGCCGCCACCACCGTGGGGAATGCAGAAGGTCTTGTGCAGGTTCAGGTGGGACACGTCGCCGCCGAACTTGCCCGGCGCGCAGAGGCCGACCATCGCGTTCATGTTGGCGCCGTCGATGTACACCTGGCCGCCGTTGTCGTGAATGATCCCGCAGATTTCGCGGATGCCTTCTTCGAACACGCCGTGGGTGGACGGGTAGGTGATCATCAGCGCAGCGAGGTGTTCGCGGTGCTCGATAGCCTTAGCGCGCAGGTCTTCGATGTCGACGTTACCGCGTGCATCGCAAGCGGTGACCACTACGCGCATGCCGGCCATGTTGGCGGTGGCAGGGTTGGTGCCGTGGGCCGACGACGGGATCAGGCAAATGTCGCGGCGTTCTTCGCCACGGCTCTGGTGATAGGCACGAATCGCCAGCAGGCCAGCGTACTCGCCCTGGGAACCGGCGTTCGGTTGCAGGGAGATCGCGTCGTAACCGGTGGCCGCGCAGAGCATGGCTTCCAGTTCGGTGGTCAGTTGCTGGTAGCCGGCGCTTTGCGAAGCTGGGGCGAACGGGTGCAGGGCACCGAACTCGGCCCAGGTCACCGGGATCATTTCGCTGGCGGCGTTGAGCTTCATGGTGCACGAGCCCAGCGGGATCATGGTGCGATCCAGGGCCAGGTCTTTGTCGGCCAGCTTGCGCAGGTAGCGCATCAGCTCGGTTTCGGAGTGATAACGGTTGAACACCGGGTGGCTGAGGATCGGCGACTGGCGCAGCAGCGCGGCCGGCAAGGTGCTTTCAACGCTGGCAGCCAATGCGGCGAAGTCTGGCAGGGCTTTGCCGCTGGCGAACACGCTCCACAGGGTTTCGATATCGGCCTGGGAGGTGGTTTCGTCCACCGACAGGCCAAGGCGCTCGCCATCAACCACACGCAGGTTGATGCGCTGGGCGCGGGCCTTGTCGTGCAGGGCGGCGGTTTGCGCGCCGGTCTTGATGGTCAGGGTGTCGAAGAAGTGGGCTTGTTCAACCGCCAGGCCCAATGCGCTCAAGCCTTTGGCGAAGATCGCGGTCAGGTGATGGATGCGGTTGGCAATCTGGGTCAGGCCTTTCGGGCCGTGGTACACGGCGTACATGCTGGCAATGTTGGCCAACAGCACTTGGGCGGTGCAGATGTTGCTGGTGGCCTTCTCGCGGCGGATATGTTGCTCGCGGGTCTGCATGGCCAGGCGCAGGGCCGGCTTGCCGAAACGGTCCACGGACACACCGACCAGACGGCCCGGCATGTCGCGCTTGAACGCATCCTTGGTGGAGAAGTACGCCGCGTGCGGGCCACCGAAGCCCAGCGGCACGCCGAAGCGTTGTGCACTGCCGATGGCCACGTCGGCGCCGAACTCACCCGGCGGGGTCAGCAGCGTCAGGGCCAGCAGGTCGGCGGCCACGGCCACCAGAGCATTGGCGGCGTGGAAGCGCTCGGTCAGTTCGCGGTAGTCGAACACGTCACCGTTGCTGGCCGGGTATTGCAGCAATGCGCCGAAGAAGGCGCTGACGTCGGTCAGTTCACGCTCGTCGCCCACGACTACGTCGATACCCAATGGCTCGGCACGGGTGCGCAGTACGTCGAGGGTTTGCGGGTGGCTGTGCACGGAGGCGAAGAACGCGTTGCTGCCTTTGTTCTTGCTCAGGCGTTTGCAGAAGGTCATGGCTTCGGCAGCGGCGGTGGCTTCATCCAGCAGCGAGGCGTTGGCGATCGGCAGGCCGGTGAGGTCGCTGATCAGCGTCTGGAAGTTCAGCAGCGATTCCAGGCGGCCCTGGGAAATCTCAGGCTGATAAGGCGTGTAGGCGGTGTACCAAGCCGGGTTTTCCAGCAGGTTGCGCAGGATCGGCGACGGTGTGTGGCAATTGTAGTAGCCCTGGCCGATGTAGGTCTTGAACAGCTCGTTCTTGGCGGCAATCGCCTTGATCGAAGCCAGTGCGTCGGCCTCGCTCAGGCCGTCGCTCAGGCCCAGTACGGCGGTGCCCTTGATGCTCTCCGGGATCACGCTGGCGCTCAGGGCTTCCAGGGAATCAAAGCCCAGGGTGGCGAGCATGTGTTGCTCGTCGTCCTGGCGCGGGCCGATGTGACGGGCGATGAATTCGTTGGCGGTGGTCAGATTAGTCATGGCGCGCTCCTCAGGCTTCAGCGTTGGCTTTGATCAGGCGGTCGTACGCATCCTGATCCAACAGCTTAGCTACTGCATCGGCCTCAGCCGGTTTAAAGCGGAAGAACCAGCCTTCGCCCATCGGGTCTTCGTTGACCAGTTCGGGGCTGCCGTCCAGCTTGTCGTTCACTTCGAGGACTTCGCCGTCCAGCGGCATGTACACGCCGCTGGCTGCCTTGACCGATTCAACGGTGGAGGCTTCTGCGCCCTTGTCGTAGGACTGCAGTTCAGGCAGTTGCACGAAAACCACATCACCCAGCGCGTTCTGCGCAAAAGCGGTAATGCCCACGGTAACGCTGCCGTCGGCTTCGGCGCGCAGCCATTCGTGATCTTCAGTAAAGCGCAACTCGCTCATGGAAACTCCTCAGGGCCAGATTCGTCTGGTGGACGGGATTGGAATAATGGGGAGTTGCTTAGCAAAATCGCGGCCAATGTTTTTTTATCGTTATAAAACAATTGGTTACTGATTATGGCGCGTGATGTTCGAACGTTGACTGTAGCGATATCGCTACAGCTGGGCCGTTGAAAAAAAGCCTATGAGGATCAAAGCCTTGCATGGCGACGGCTGAAACGGCGTGTATCGATATCGTTCCGCTGTAGCGCTTTCAGTACAGGTAAGTGTCGCTTTTAGCTGCGACACCCTTGTAGGAGCGAGCTTGCTCGCGAAGGTCGCCAACGATGACTCGGGAAACCTGGAGGAACGCGGTGTGCTTGAGTTTTTCGCGAGCAAGCTCGCTCCTACAGCAGTCAGGGCTTGTTGGGAATGCCGTACTTGCGCAAGCGGTGGGCAATGGCGGTGTGGGAAGTTTGCAGGCGGCTGGCCAGTTGGCGAGTGGACGGATAGCTGACATACAGCTTCTCCAGCAACCCGCGCTCGAAGTCTTCCACCGCCTGCTCCAGGCTGTCGACTTCACCGTCGTTCTGGCGCGCGACCGAGGTGCCGGCAATGTCCAGGTCGCCAATGTCCACCAGGCTGCTTTCGCAAATGGCGGCGGCGCGGAAGATCACGTTCTGCAACTGCCGCACATTGCCCGGCCAACGGTTGCCCAGCAGCGCCGGATAGGTGCCCGGCGCTAGGCGGCACACCGGGCGCTGGATCTGCGCGCAGGCCTGCTGCATGAAGTAGCGGGCCAGCAGCAGGATGTCCTGGCCGCGCTCGCGCAGGGGCGGCACTTCGACGTTGAGCACATTGAGGCGGTAGAACAGGTCTTCGCGGAAGGTGCCTTCGCTGACCATTTTTTCCAGGTCGCGGTGGGTGGCGCTGAGGATCCGCACATTGACCTTTACCTCACGGTCGCCACCTACCCGGCGGAAGCTGCCGTCGTTGAGAAACCGCAGCAGCTTGGCTTGCAAGTACGGTGACATTTCACCGATCTCGTCGAGGAACACCGTGCCCTGGTTCGCCAGTTCCATCAGCCCCGGCTTGCCGCCACGCTGGGCGCCGGTGAACGCGCCGGGGGCGTAGCCGAACAGCTCGCTCTCGGCCAGGTTTTCCGGCAGCGCCGCGCAGTTCAGGGCCAGGAACGGCGCACTGTGGCGCGCACTGATGGCGTGGCAGGCGCGGGCGACCAGTTCCTTGCCGGTACCGGTCTCGCCCTGGATCAACAATGGTGCATCCAGCGCCGCCACCCGTTGCGCCCGCGCCTTGAGGGTGCGGATCGCCGGGGACTCGCCCAGCAGCGCGTCGAAACCTTCGGCATGGTCGTGGTGCAGCGCCGACAGTTGTTCGCCGATGCGGTTGGGTTGGTACAGGGTCAGCAGGGCGCCGGCGTCGGTGATCGGCGTGGCGTCCAGCAGCAGGGTCTGGCCGTTTACGTTGATTTCCCGCAGGGCCAGGCGAAAGCCGTGTTCGAGCAAGGTGGCCAGCAGCTTTGGGTCGTCGAACAGTTCGTTGATGCTCTCGCCGGCGGGCTCGCGACCGTACAAAGCGATCAAGGCCGGGTTGGCCAGGAGGATCTTGCCGGCGCTGTCCAGGGCCAGTACCGGGTCGGTCATGGCTGCGAGCAGGGCGTCGAGTTGCAGGTGCTGGCGCTGGCCGGGGAGGATGTCGACCACGGTCACGGCTTGCACGCCGCGCACGCTGAACAGTGCATCGCGCAGTTCTTCCAGCACCTCGGCGCTCAGGGTCGGGGCGTCGATGTAGACGTTGGGCGGAACCATTTCCACCGCATCCAGGTTGAGATTGCGCCCACCGAGCAAGGCCAGGACTTCCTGGGTGATGCCGACGCGGTCGATGAAGCTGACGTGGATACGCATGGGGCGGTTAGCGGTTCTGGCGAGCGATAGGCGGCAAGTATGCCTTGGAGGAGGGGTCAGGTGAAATCTGTAGGAGCGAGCTTGCTCGCGAAAAACGCACAAGCACCGCGTTCATTCAGGATGCCAGCGTTATCGTTGGCGACCTTCGCGAGCAAGCTCGCTCCTACAGTGGGTTGTGGCCGCGGTTATTCGAGGTGTTCGGGTTTGACCGGATCCCCCGGCTTCACATCCAATTGATGCCGCACATCTTCAAACATCAAATCGTACTGCTTGTGCATTTGCCCATTGAGCACGGCAATCTTCGGCATGCCGTACTTCTGCGCGATATTCATCGCGTGCCGGGCGAAGTCGAACGACTGGTCCTTGGGCAGGAAAAACTCTTCCTTGAGCTCCTTGTCCTGCACCGAGCCGTGCATTTTGAAGAGCATTCCTTTGCCTTCCTTTGGGTCCTGGCTGACTTCGTAGTCGATGCACAGGTTATAGCTGTAGTCATCCTTGTTCAGCGCGTGGCGTTCGATGTGCAGGTGACCAGGTTCAAAGGTAGCCATAGGCATTTCTCCTCTACTTCACAGGTAGGTGATTCCGGGTTTCGCCGTGCTGATTCGCGTGCCGGCACTGCCCTGGACGATCGCTTCGATGTCCGAGAGTGAACCGATCACTGCGGTTTTGCCAGTCTGGCGGGCGAACTCGCAGGCGGCCTGGACCTTGGGCCCCATGGAGCCGGCGGCGAAGCCGAGCTTTTCGATTTCGTCCGGGTGCGCCTGGCCGATGGCTTTCTGCGTCGGTTTGCCGAAGTCGATAAACGCGGCATTGACGTCGGTGGCGATCACCAGCAAATCGGCGTTCAGTTGCCCGGCCAGCAACGAGGAACACAGGTCTTTGTCGATCACGGCTTCAATGCCCTTGAGCTTGCCGTCTTCGCCGTACATGGTCGGAATCCCGCCGCCACCGGCGCAGATCACGATGCTGCCTTTTTCCAGCAGCCACTGGATCGGGCGGATTTCAAAGATCCGCTTGGGCCGTGGGCTGGCGACCACGCGGCGATATTTGTCGCCATCGGGGGCAATCGCCCAGCCTTTTTCGGCGGCGAGTTTTTCCGCTTCGGCCTTGGAGTAGACCGGGCCGATCGGCTTGGTCGGGCTCTGGAAGGCCGGGTCCTTGGCGTCGACTTCAACCTGCGTCAACAGCGTGGCGAATGGCACTTCGAAGTCCAGCAGGTTGCCCAGTTCCTGTTCGATGATGTAGCCGATCATGCCTTCGGTTTCGGCGCCCAGCACATCCAGCGGGTACGGCGACACTTGGGTGTAAGCCGCCGCTTGCAGCGACAGCAGGCCCACCTGCGGGCCATTGCCGTGGGCAATCACCAGCTCGTTGCCGCTGTGGATCTTGGCGATCTGTTCGGTGGCGATGCGGATATTGGCCCGTTGATTGTCTGCGGTCATGGGTTCACCACGGCGCAGAAGGGCGTTGCCGCCCAGTGCAACGACGATACGCATAATTCAATCCTTCTAAAATTCGGCCTTGTGAACACAGGACAAAATGTGGGAGCGGTGTGAGGTTTAGATATCCGCCAACGCCGACACCAGGATCGCCTTGATGGTATGCATGCGGTTTTCCGCCTGCTCAAAGGCGATGTTGGCCGGGGACTCAAACACTTCTTCGGTCACTTCCACACCGTTGGCCAGGTTCGGATAACGCGCGGCGATGTCCTTGCCGACCTTGGTTTCGCTGTTGTGGAACGCCGGCAGGCAGTGCATGAATTTCACCCGTGGATTGCCCGAGGCTTTCATCATCTTGGCGTTGACCTGGTACGGCAGCAGTTGCTCGATGCGCTCGTCCCACGCTTCCACCGGTTCGCCCATGGACACCCAGATATCGGTGTGGATGAAGTCCACGCCTTTCACCGCTTCCTTCGGGTCTTCGGTGATGGTGATGCGCGCGCCACTTTCCTCGGCGAATTCCTGGCACTGCTTGATGAAGTCAGCATGGGGCCACAGGGCTTTCGGCGCGCCGATGCGCACGTCCATGCCCAGCTTGGCGCCGATCATCAGCAGCGAGTTGCCCATGTTGTAGCGGGCGTCGCCCAGGTAGGCGTAGCTGATGTCATGCAGCGGCTTGTCGCTGTGCTCGCGCATGGTCAGGGTGTCGGCGATCATTTGGGTCGGGTGGAATTCGGCGGTCAGGCCGTTGAACACCGGCACCCCGGCGAACTTGGCCAGCTCTTCGACGATTTCCTGTTCAAAGCCACGGTACTCGATGGCATCGAACATCCGGCCCAGGACGCGGGCGGTGTCTTTCATGCTTTCTTTGTGGCCGATCTGCGACGACACCGGGTCGATGTAGGTGACGTGGGCACCCTGGTCGTGGGCTGCGACTTCGAACGCGCAACGGGTGCGGGTCGAGGTTTTTTCAAAGATCAGCGCGATGTTTTTGCCCTTCAGGTGCGGACGCTCGGTGCCGGTGTATTTGGCGCGCTTGAGGTCGCGGGACAGGTCCAGCAGGTAGTGCAGTTCGCGGGTGGTGTGATGCATCAGCGACAGCAGGCTGCGGTTGCGCATGTTGAAAGCCATGATGGATCTCCTTAGTAGTCGATTGGGTCGCGAATGATCGGGCAGGTCATGCAGTGGCCGCCGCCACGGCCGCGGCCGAGTTCGCCGGCGCTGATGGTGATGACTTCCACACCGGCCTTGCGCAGCAGGGTGTTGGTGTAGGTGTTGCGGTCATAGCCGATCACCACGCCAGGCTCCACGGCCACCACGTTGTTGCCGTCATCCCACTGCTCGCGTTCGGCGGCGAAGCTGTTGCCGCCGGTTTCCACTACACGCAGGGCCTTGAGGTTCAGGGCGGCGGCGACGGTGTCGAGGAAGTTGGTTTTTTCGCGCTGGATATCGATGCCGCCGGGCTTGGTCTCGTCCGGGCGCAGGGTGAAGGCGACGATCTGGTTGACCACTTCCGGGAAGATCGTGACCAGGTCGCGGTCGCAGAAGCTGAACACCGTGTCGAGGTGCATCGCCGCGCGGGATTTCGGCAGGCCGGCGACGATTACGCGTTCTACGGCTTTGTGCTTGAAAAGGTTCAGGGCGAGTTGGCCGATGGCCTGGCGCGAGGAACGCTCGCCCATGCCGATCAACACCACGCCGTTACCGATCGGCATCACGTCGCCGCCTTCCAGGGTGGCGTTGCCGTGTTCCTGGTCCGGGTCGCCGTACCACACCTGAAAGTCGGCGTTGGTGAACTCGGGGTGGAATTTGTAGATGGCGCTCGCCAGCAGGGTTTCCTGGCGTCGTGCCGGCCAGTACATCGGGTTCAGCGTCACGCCGCCGTAGATCCAGCAGGTGGTGTCGCGGGTGAACTGGGTGTTCGGCAGTGGCGGCAGAATGAAGCTGGAGTGGCCGAGGAAGTCGCGGAACATCTCGATGGTCTTGCCGCCGAAGCTGCTCGGCAGGTCATCGGCCGACACGCCACCGATCAGGAACTCGGCGACCTTGCGCGGCTCCAGGCTGCGCAGCCACGAGCTGACTTCATTGACCAGCCCCAGGCCGACCTGGTTGGCGGTGATCTTGCGCGCCAGGATCCAGTCCAGCGCTTCGGGGATGGCGACGATGTCGGTCAGCAGGTTGTGCATTTCCAGCACATCGATGTCGCGTTCGCGCATCTTGGTCACGAAGTCGAAGTGGTCGCGCTTGGCCTGGGCCACCCACAACACGTCATCGAACAGCAGTTCATCGCAGTTGTTGGGGGTCAGCCGCTGATGGGCCAAACCTGGGGAGCACACCATGACTTTGCGCAGTTTGCCGGCTTCGGAATGTACGCCGTACTTGACTTTTTC
Source organism: Pseudomonas sp. SED1 (assembly GCF_034044025.1). NCBI lineage: Bacteria > Pseudomonadati > Pseudomonadota > Gammaproteobacteria > Pseudomonadales > Pseudomonadaceae > Pseudomonas > Pseudomonas sp. SED1. The sequence continues at coordinate 4,213 of NZ_JAXCIS010000042.1, read as the reverse complement.
CGTGGTCATTACAGATCCTCCAGTGAACAATAATTACAGGGTCAGGAAGCCGTCGTAGAGCCCATAGGCCGCCACCAGGGCGCCAATGACTACTGCGGCGAAAATCAGCTTCTCGACATTGGTGAAAATCGGTTTGCCCAGTTCGTGCTTGGCCTTGGCGAACAGGATCGCGCCAGGTGCATAGAGCAGGGCGGAGAGCAGCAGGTATTTGGTGCCGCCGGCGTAGAGCAGCCACACCGCGTAGATCAGTGCGATCGCGCCGATGAACAGGTCTTTCTTGCGTTCGGCCAGCGCGTTTTCGTAGGTCTCGCCGCGCACCGCCAGCAGCAGCGCATAGGCCGCTGACCACAGGTAAGGCACCAGAATCATCGAGGTGGCGAGATAGATCAGCGACAGGTAAGTACTGGCGGAAAACAGCGTGATCACCAGGAAGATCTGCACCATGGCGTTGGTCAGCCACAGGGCGTTGACCGGCACATGGTTGGCGTTTTCCTTACGCAGGAATTCCGGCATGGTGTGGTCCTTGGCGGCGGCGAACATGATCTCCGCACACAGCAACACCCACGACAGCAGCGCCCCGAGCAAGGAAATGATCAAGCCGACGCTGATCAGCACCGCGCCCCAATGCCCCACCACATGTTCCAGCACGGCGGCCATCGACGGGTTCTGCAGCTTGGCCAGTTCCGGTTGGGTCATGATCCCCAGGGACAGCACGTTCACCAGCATCAGGAACAGCAGCACGGTGATAAAACCAATCACGGTGGCCTTACCGACGTCGGAGCGTTTTTCGGCACGGGACGAGAAGATGCTCGCGCCTTCGATGCCGATGAACACCCAGACGGTGACCAGCATCATGTTGCGCACCTGGTTCATCACGCTGCCCAGGTCCGGGTTTTTCACGCCCCAGATGTCAGCGGTGAAGATGTCCAGCTTGAACGCGAACACCGCGATCAATACGAACAGCACCAGCGGCACCACCTTGGCGACGGTGGTTACCAGGTTGATGAACGCGGCTTCCTTGATCCCGCGCAGTACCAGGAAATGCACGGCCCACAGCAGCACCGACGCGCCGATCACCGCCGCCGGGGTGTTGCCTTCGCCGAAGATCGGAAAGAAGTAACCGAGGGTGCTGAACAGCAGCACGAAGTAACCGACGTTGCCCAGCCAGGCACTGATCCAGTAGCCCCAGGCAGACGAGAAACCCATGTAGTCGCCAAACCCGGCCTTGGCGTAGGCGTAGACCCCGCCGTCGAGGTTAGGCTTGCGGTTGGCCAGGGTCTGGAACACGAACGCCAGGGTCAACATGCCCACGGCGGTGATCACCCAACCAATCAGTACCGCGCCGACATCGGCGCTGGCCGCCATGTTTTGCGGCAGTGAGAAGATCCCGCCACCAATCATTGAACCCACGACAAGTGCAACCAGTGCGCCTAATCGAAGTTTTCCGGGAGATTCAGACATCGCATGACTCCAATGCAGGAGAAGAGAGACCACAGAATAAATCCGTGGGCTAATCAAACAGCTGACTCAGATCACTTCATTGGCACATTCCATTGTGAATTAATGACTTATGATGAAAGGTCCGGGCGCTCTAGCGCCACGCAGAGGCTCGTTGTAGAGCGTTTCTACGTTTCAATCAGCAGGTTTTCTCATTAGCATGGACGTTTGAAGCTAGTTCGATTTTTCAGATATGCAAACTTTTTGGAAAGGGATTGCGCATCGCTTCACTGTCTGGAAAGTTCAATCATTATTTAAATTATAAATTTGCCCGAAAGTTGTTTGCTGTCATGCCTTTAAGTTATGAGGCGTTAGGGTTTATTAGCTATATCTAATAAACGCTGCTGGCGTTAGATAAATTAGTTGAGTGCACGCTTGTTGCCTCAACAGCTGTTTCTTTATTCAGGAATACCCATGTCCCAAGCGTCAGAAAAGCTTCGCCTCAACGCCTTGATCGCCTTGGTCGTGGGCTCGATGATCGGCGGCGGGATCTTCTCGTTGCCGCAGAACATGGCGGCGCGGGCTGAAGTGGGCGCGGTGTTGATTGGCTGGGGAATTACCGCGGTGGGCATGCTGACCCTGGCCTTTGTGTTCCAGACCTTGGCCAATCGCAAGCCAGAACTGGATTCCGGGGTGTATGCCTACGCCAAGGCCGGGTTCGGCGACTACATGGGCTTTTCTTCGGCCTGGGGCTACTGGATCAGCGCCTGGATGGGCAACGTCGGTTACTTCGTGTTGCTGTTCAGCACCCTTGGCTACTTCTTCCCGGTGTTCGGCCAGGGCAATACCCCGGTGGCCATCGGCTGTGCGTCAGTATTGCTGTGGGCTGTGCATTTTCTGGTGATGCGCGGGATCAAGGAGGCGGCGTTTATCAATCAGATCACCACCGTGGCCAAGATCGTGCCGTTGGTGATGTTTATCGTGATCGCCGCCGTGGCATTCAAGGCCGACATCTTTACCCGGGATATCTGGGGCCTGAGCAACCCGAAGTTCGGCGGCGTGGTGGACCAGGTGCGCAACATGATGCTGGTCACGGTGTTTGTGTTTATCGGCATCGAGGGCGCCAGTGTCTACTCGGCGCGGGCCGAGAAGCGCTCGGACGTGGGGCGGGCCACGGTGATTGGCTTTCTTGGGGTGTTGGCGCTGCTGGTGTTGGTCAACCTGCTGTCGCTTGGGATCATGAGTCAGCCGGAACTGGCCAACCTGCAAAACCCGTCCCTGGCCGGGGTGCTGGAACATATCGTCGGCCCGTGGGGTGCGCTGTTGATCAGCATCGGGCTGGCGGTTTCGTTGCTGGGTGCGCTGCTGTCGTGGGCGTTGCTCTGCGCCGAAATTCTCTACGCCACCGCCCATGACAAAACCATGCCCGCATTCCTGAAAAAGGAAAACGTCAACCAGGTGCCGGTCAACGCGTTGTGGCTGACCAATGTGATGATCCAGCTGTTCCTGGTGATCACGCTGTTTTCGGAAAGCACCTACACCACCCTGATCTACCTGGCGTCGTCGATGATTTTGGTGCCCTACCTGTGGTCGGCGGCTTATGCGGTGCTGTTGAGCGGGCGCGGTGAAACCTACGAAGGCGCTCATGGCGAACGCATGAAGGACTTGCTGGTGAGCCTGATCGCCCTGGCTTACGCGGTGTGGCTGCTTTACGCCGGAGGTTTGAAATACCTGCTGCTGTCGGCGCTGCTGTATGCGCCGGGGGTGATCCTGTTTGCCCTGGCCAAGCGCGAGCAGGGCCGGCCCTTGTTTACCCACCTGGAAAAAGGCATCTTCGCCTGCGTGTTCGCCGGGGCGAGCCTGGCGGCGTATGGGTTGTACAGCGGGGTGTTGTCGTTGTGAGGATGCAACTGGCGTATCAGGCGCCGTATGACTGGGCGGCGATGTTGGGCTTCTTGTCGGCGCGGGCGATCAGCGGGCTGGAGACGGTGGACGGCGGCGTGTACTCGCGCAGTATCAGTGTCGACGGTCAGCAGGGTTGGCTCAGTGTGTCGCCCGGGGCCGGTGATTGGCTTGAAGTAACGGTGGACTTCCCCGACCCGGCAGCGTTGCCGGAAATTGAGCGACGGTTACGTGACATGTTTGACCTGTCGGCTGACCCGACGCTGATCAACCGGCAACTGGCGAATGATCCCTTGATGGCGAGATTGATTGCGGCGCGTCCTGGCTTGCGGGTGCCTGGAACCTGGGATGGATTGGAGTTGGCGATCCGCGCGGTGTTGGGCCAGCAGATTACCGTGGTGGCGGCGATCAAGCTGGCGGGCAAGCTGGTGGCGCAGTACGGCACGCCGCTGGTGACGCCCCATGCCGGGGTGAGCCATGTATTTCCTTCAGGCGAGGTGCTGGCAGCAGCAGATTTGGCGACCCTCGGCATGCCGAAAAGTCGCGGGCGCACCTTGTCGGGTGTGGCCCAGGCCTTACTGGATGACCCGCAGATTTTCCAGCCGAAGGCGAGCCTGAAGGAAGGCGTGGCGCGGTTGGTCGCATTGCCCGGGATTGGAGACTGGACGGCGCAGTACATCGCCATGCGCCAGATGCGCGAGCAGGATGCGTTTGCCTCGGGGGATATCGGTTTGATCAATGCGCTGGTGGCGCTGGAAGGCGGGCCGGTAAGCCCACGCCAGTTGCTGGCGCGGGCCGAGGCCTGGCGACCGCTTAGAGCTTATGCGGCGCAGCATTTGTGGACATCACTGAGCCGGGTGGATTGATTCTGCAT
>NZ_JAXCIS010000041.1:0-51610 GCF_034044025.1 Pseudomonas sp. SED1 | reverse complement strand
TCCCACATTAGATATGCGCTAGCCATTCAAACCTTTTTGACAGCACAGCAATTCAACAGGTTAGAATCGCTGGCACGCAGACTGCATGGTCAGTTTGCGCCTCGTCTTTCCCGCTCATGGAGTACTGCCTTTGAATGCGACGACCATCAACAGCCTGTTCTTGATCGGCGCGTTGCTGGTAGGTGCGAGCATTCTGGTGAGTTCTCTTTCGTCCCGCCTGGGCATCCCGATCCTGGTGATCATCCTGGCCGTGGGCATGATCGCCGGCGTCGACGGCGGCGGCATCATCTTCGATAACTACCCGACCGCCTACCTCGTGGGCAACCTCGCCCTGGCCGTGATCCTGCTCGATGGCGGCTTGCGAACACGGGTGGCGAGTTTTCGCGTGGCACTCTGGCCCGCGCTGTCCCTGGCGACGGTCGGGGTACTGATCACCACCGGTCTCACCGGCATGGCAGCCGCCTGGCTGTTCAACCTCAACATCATTCAAGGCCTGCTGATCGGCGCCATCGTCGGCTCCACGGACGCCGCGGCGGTGTTCTCGCTGCTGGGCGGCAAGGGCCTGAACGAACGGGTCACCGCCAGCCTGGAAATCGAATCCGGCAGCAACGACCCGATGGCGGTGTTCCTCACCGTCACCCTGATCGACATGCTCGCCAGCGGCCAGACCGGCCTGCACTGGAGCCTGCTGGGCCACTTGATCCGGGAGTTCGGCATCGGCGGCATCATTGGCCTGGGCGGCGGTTGGTTGATGCTGCAGATGGTCAACCGGATCAACCTGGCCAACGGCCTGTACCCGATCCTGGTGATTTCCGGCGGCCTGTTCGTGTTTGCCCTGACCAACGCCCTGCACGGCAGCGGCTTCCTCGCGGTTTACCTGTGCGGTTTGGTGATCGGCAACCGCCCGGTGCGCAGCCGACATGGCATTTTGCATATGCTCGACGGCATGGCCTGGCTCGCGCAGATCGGCATGTTCCTGGTGTTGGGCCTGCTGGTCACGCCCCATGATCTGCTGCCCATCGCGCTACCCGCCCTGGGCCTGGCGCTGTGGATGATCCTGTTTGCCCGGCCGCTGTCGGTCATGGTCGGCCTGCTGCCGTTCAAGGCCTTCCATGGTCGAGAGAAAGCCTTTATTGCCTGGGTCGGCTTGCGCGGCGCGGTCCCGATCATTCTGGCGGTGTTCCCGCTGATGGCCGGCCTGCCCCACGCACAGCTGTACTTCAACCTGGCGTTCTTTATCGTGCTGGTGTCGCTGCTGGTGCAAGGCACGAGCCTGCCATGGGTGGCCAAGCTGTTGAAAGTGACCGTACCGCCCGAGCCCGCCCCAATCTCCCGGGCGGCCCTGGAAGTGCACGTCACCAGCGAGTGGGAGCTGTTCGTCTACCGTCTGGGCGCCGAAAAATGGTGCATCGGCGCCGCCCTTCGGGAGCTGAAAATGCCCGAAGGCACACGGATCGCTGCGCTGTTTCGTGGCCAGCAACTGCTCCATCCGTCGGGTAGTACGGTGCTGGAAGTCGACGATTTGCTCTGCGTGATCGGCCATGAACACAACTTGCCGGCCCTCGGCAAACTGTTCAGCCAGGCACCACAACGGGGCCTCGACCTGCGCTTCTTCGGTGACTTCGTCCTGGAAGGCGACGCCCAGCTGGGCGCGGTTTCGGCGCTGTACGGGCTCAAGCTCGAGGGCATCGACCCGGACATGCCACTGAGTCGCTTCATCACCCAGAAAGTCGGCGGGGCACCCGTGGTCGGCGACCAGGTGGAATGGAACAACACCATTTGGACCGTCGCGGTCATGGACGGGAACAAGATCGGCAAAGTCGGCGTCAGATTCCCCGAAGGAAGTCGCCCGGGCCCCGGACTCTTCCTCTAAACTGCGGGGCGACGGCGCGCCAGTCGATGTCGGGACGCCCCCTATTTATCACCTTGCTCGACCGGTCTCTATGACAACCCTGCGCACTTTTCTCGCTACTGCCCTGCTGGGCCTGACTCTCTGCGTCGGCACCGTGCACGCCGCCGACCCGCCCAGCATCGACTCCGTCCAGCAAACCCTGGACAAGCTGCCAGACCGCAAGCTGCCCGACGCCGACATGAAGGCGCTGCAAAGCATCCTGCAGCAGACCCTCACCTTCCTCGGCAACCAGCAGGATTACCAGCAGCGCCTGGTCGACCTCAAGCGCCAGCTGGAAGACGCGCCGCGCCAGAGCGCCGAGAACCAGCGCGAGCTGACCCGACTCAAAGCCACCAAGGTGATTCCGGTCGCCCAACGCTACGCCACCTTGCCGGTGCCGCAACTTGAACAACTGCTGGTGCAGCGCACCACCCAGCAAGGCGACCTGCAAAAGGACCTGGCCGACGCCAACAGCCTGAGCATCGCCGCCCAGACCCGCCCGGAACGCGCCCAGACCGAAATCAGCAGCAGCCAGACGCGCATCCAGCAAATCAACTCGATCCTCAAGGCCGGCAAAGACAATGGCAAGGCCCTCAGCGGTGACCAGCGCAACCTGCTGAACGCCGAGCTGGCCGCCCTCAACGCGCTGATTCCGTTGCGTCGCCAGGAGCTGGCCGGCAACAGCCAACTGCAAGACCTGGGCAACAGCCAACACGATCTGGTACTGGAAAAAACCGCGCGCCTGGAGCAGGAAATCCAGGACCTGCAAACCCTGATCAACCAGAAACGCCTGGCCCAGTCCCAGGAAACCGTGACCCAGCAGTCCATCGAAGCGCAAAAGGCCGGTGGCAGCAGCCTGCTTGCCACGGAAAGCGCGGCCAACCTGAAACTGTCCGACTACCTGCTCAAAAGCACCGACCGGCTCAACGAACTGACCCAGAAGAACCTGCAAACCAAGCAGCAACTGGACAGCGTGACCCAAAGCGACTCGGCGCTGGACGAACAGATCAACGTGCTCAAGGGCAGCCTCCTGCTGTCCAAGATCCTCTACAAGCAGAAGCAGGCCCTCCCGCGCCTGACCGTGGACCGCGACCTGGCAGATGACATCGCCAACATTCGCCTGTACCAGTTCGAGGTCAATCAACAGCGCGAACTGATCAGCACCCCGAGCACCTACGTCGACAACCTGCTGGTCAACCAACCGGCCGACCAGGTCACACCACAACTGCGCCGCACACTGCTGGAACTGGCGATCACCCGCAGCGACCTGCTGGAGCGCCTCAGCCGCGAGCTGAGCGCACTACTCAACGAATCCATCACCCTGCAACTGAACCAGAAACAACTGCTGAGTACCGCCAGCACGTTGCGGGCGACCCTCGACGAGCAGATGTTCTGGATTCCCAGCAACAAGCCGCTGGACACCGAATGGCTGGAAACCGTACCGGCGCACCTGAGCAAGCAGGTCACCACCCTGCCGTGGGCTTCCAGCGTCAGCGAACTGTATGACGGCCTGACCCAACGCCCGCTGCTGTTCCTGCCCCTGCTGCTGTTGATCGGTGCGCTGCTGTGGCGTCGTAGCTACCTGTATGAGCGCCTGAAAAAAATCCACCAGGACATCGGCCACTTCAAGCGCGACAGCCAATGGCACACGCCGGTGGCGATCCTGGTGAATATCGCCCTGGCAATGCCGGTGGCCCTGGGCCTGGCGCTGTGCGGTTATGCGTTGCAGATCGATGCCCGCGGGCAAAACGCCAACCTCGGCGCCGCCTTGCTGCAGATCGCCCAGGCGTGGCTGGTGTTCTACACCGCCTATCGAATCCTGGCGCCCGGCGGCGTCGCCGAACTGCATTTCCGTTGGGAAAAACCCCAGGTCGAATTCCTCCAGGGCTGGATACGCAAGCTCGGGCTGGTGGTGCTGGCGTTGGTGGCCGTGGTGGCGATCGCCGAGCATCAGCCAGCGGCGCTGGCAGACGACGTACTGGGCATAGGCGTGGTACTGACCTGCTACGCACTGATGGCGTGGCTGCTCGGGCGCCTGCTGCTCAATAGCCCGACCCACGAAAAAGCCTCGCTGTTTCGCAAAGCCGTCGGCCTGATGTTTACCGCGCTGCCGGTCGCGCTGTTTATTGCTGTGTGCTTTGGCTACTACTACACCGCCCTCAAGCTCAGCGACCGGTTGATCAACACCCTGTACCTGCTGATGTTCTGGCTGGTGATCGAAGCCACCTTCGTCCGTGGCCTGGGGGTTGCCGCACGGCGCCTGGCCTACGCGCGGGCCCTGGCCAAACGCCAGGCCGCCAAGGAAGCGGGTGATGGCGAAGCGGTTATCGAAGAACCGACCCTGGACATCGAACAGGTCAACGAGCAGTCGATGCGACTGATTCGCCTGGCGCTGCTCGGCGGCTTTATCGCCGCGCTGTATTGGGTGTGGTCTGACTTGATCTCGGTATTTTCCTACCTGGACAACGTCACCCTTTACGAATACACCAGCGGCACCGGCGCCAATATCAGCATGGTGCCCATCAGCATCGGCGACTTGCTCGGCGCCTTGATCATCATCGGCATCACCTTCGCCCTGGCGCGCAACCTGCCCGGCTTGCTGGAGGTGTTGGTACTGTCCAAGCTGGACCTGGCCCAAGGCAGCGCCTATGCCACCACCACCTTGTTGTCCTACGTGATTGCCGGCGTGGGTTTTGTCTCCACCCTGTCGACCCTCGGCGTGAGCTGGGACAAGTTGCAATGGCTGGTGGCCGCGCTCTCGGTGGGATTGGGCTTCGGGATGCAGGAAATCTTCGCCAACTTCATCTCCGGCATCATGATCCTGTTCGAGCGCCCGGTACGGATCGGCGACACCATCACCATCGGCAACCTGTCGGGCACGGTGAGCAAGATCCGCATCCGCGCCACCACCATCACCGACTTCGACCGCAAGGACATCATTGTCCCGAACAAAACGTTCATCACCGGGCAATTGATCAACTGGTCGCTGACCGACACCATCACTCGGGTCACCCTGAAACTGGGCGTGGACTACGGCTCGGACCTGGACCTGGTGAAGGAACTGCTGCTCAAGGCCGCCTCCGAAAACCCGCGCGTCCTGAAGGACCCGGCGCCCCATGTGTACTTCCTCAACTTCGGTGAAAGCACCCTCGACCACGAACTGCGCATGCATGTGCGCGACCTGGGTGACCGCAACCCGGTAATCGATGAGGTCAACCGCTTCATCAACCGCGAGTTCAAGAACCACCACATCAACATCTCGTTCCGGCAGATGGAGGTTTACCTGAAAAACCTGCATGGCCAGGAATACAAACTGGTGCCGGTGGAAGAAGAAAAAAGAACCATCCTGCCCCTCGCCAAGGACCAGGACCTGCCCGAGCCACCGCCCGCCAAACTCGACTAAACGCGCCATCCCCAGCAGAATGGTCGGACATTCTGCTGGGAGATGGCCGTTGAAAGCCCTCGACGAACTGACCTTCGACAACCGCTTCGCCCGCCTGGGCGACGGCTTCTCAACCCACGTGTTGCCCGAACCCATCGACGAACCGCGTTTGGTGGTCGCGAGCGAAGCGGCCATGGCGCTGCTGGATCTCGACCCTGCCGTGGCCGAAACGCCGGTATTTGCCGAGCTGTTCGGCGGGCACAAACTGTGGGCCGAGGCCGAGCCGCGGGCGATGATCTATTCCGGGCATCAGTTCGGCTCCTACAACCCGCAACTGGGTGATGGACGTGGATTGCTGCTGGGCGAGGTTTACAACGAAGCGGGCGAACATTGGGACCTGCACCTCAAGGGCGCCGGGCAAACCCCGTATTCGCGCATGGGCGATGGGCGTGCGGTGCTGCGGTCGTCGATTCGCGAGTTTCTGGCGTCCGAAGCGTTGCATGCACTGGGCATTCCCAGCAGTCGTGCACTGTGTGTGATCGGCTCCGACACACCGGTGTGGCGCGAGAAACAGGAGCGGGCCGCCATGGTGCTGCGCCTGGCCCACAGCCATGTGCGCTTTGGGCATTTCGAATATTTCTACTACACCAAGAAACCCGAGCTGCAGAAGGCGTTGGCGGAGCACGTGCTGTCGTTGCACTTCCCGGAGTGCATGGAACAGCCCGAGCCGTACCTGGCGATGTTCCGCGAAATCGTCGAGCGCAATGCCGAGCTGATCGCCAAATGGCAAGCCTATGGGTTCTGCCACGGCGTGATGAACACCGACAACATGTCGATCCTCGGCATCACCTTCGACTTTGGGCCCTTTGCGTTCCTGGATGACTTTGACGCGCAGTTCATCTGCAACCACTCGGATCATGAAGGGCGTTATTCCTTCAGTAACCAGGTGCCGATCGGGCAGTGGAATTTGAGCGCGTTGGCGCAGGCGTTGACGCCATTTATCAGCGTTGAAGCGTTGCGGGAAACGCTCGGGTTGTATCTGCCGTTGTTCCAGGCCCACTACCTGGACCTGATGCGCCGCCGGTTGGGCCTCACTACCGCCGAAGATGACGATCAAAAACTGGTAGAGCGCCTGCTGCAACTGATGCAGAACAGCGGCGTCGACTACACCCTGTTCTTCCGCCGGCTGGGGGATCAATCCGCCGCGTTGGCCGTGGCGCGGTTGCGCGACGACTTTGTCGACCTCAAGGGGTTTGATGAGTGGGCCGACCTGTACAAAGCACGTGTCGAGCGGGAAGCCAGTGGCACAGAAGAACAGCGACGTGAGCGGATGCATGCAGTGAATCCGCTTTATATCCTGCGCAACTATTTGGCGCAGAACGCCATCCAGGCGGCAGAGCTTGGGGATTACAGTGAAGTGCGCCGGTTGCACGAGGTGCTGACCAAACCGTTTGAGGAACAGCCGGGGATGGAGCAATACGCTCAGCGGCCGCCGGATTGGGGGAAGCATTTGGAGATTAGTTGTTCGTCGTAGGAGCGAGCCAATGTGGCGAGCTCCCTCGCCACAGAACGGATATATCCAGAAATAAGTATCGGACGCGCCTGACATCCCCAAATACACATTCGGCCTAGGGTTCGGCGGATGTGTAAATCAAATTTGAAGCATAAGACGGTGAATCCAGGCCTTAGGGTCGTGGTGGCCAGGACGCTGGTCAGTGCGGTTGTTTTCGACGCTCTTGTTCCTCTTTCTCCGTTAATCGCTCAGGACTTGAGTGTTTCTCCGGCATTCTTTCAAGGCATGCTCGGCTTGTGCCTGATGGCTTTCGCATTCAGCCAGTTGTTTTCAACGCCGTTGGTCAACCGACTGGGAACCAGCGTCAGCCTGGCCGGTGCATCGGTGCTGATCGCGCTGCTATGTGTCGCAGTGGCGTTATCAACAAGCGCTCTCATGCTATCGATCATCTTTACTTTCATGTTCATCGCCAACGCGGTGGCAGCAACCTCTTCACGCCTTTGGCTACGTCAACGACTTGGGCAAACAACCTTCCAAAGCGCAACAGCTTATCTCTTGAGTGCGATTAGCGTCCTTACGGTACTAAGCCCGCCGACTCTGCTGGCGGCAGCCTCGTTTTGGGGGTGGAGATGGGTTTTTGGCGTACTCGGTTGCCTGCTTTTTATAATCTGCCTGGGACTTCTGGCCACTCATCACGGTAAGGCAACCGACCAAGGCCAACAGGCTGCAACTGAAACCCAATCTTTACTGTGGAAACAGCCGAAGTTCATCTGTGGTTTACTGCTTGCTCTCCTGATACAGAGCGCCTTCACACAGTTGAACCTCAGCAAGGCGTTTGCCCTGCAGGGAGTTTTTCATCTCTCACCACAAGCAACGGGCATGGCTCTTTCAGGCTGGGCAGCGCTGGTGGCGGCAGGTTTTTTCTTTTCAGGAAAAGCCGTCACACGATTCAGTGACGCCCAACGCCTGAATGCAGGAGTGGTCTCTCAGTGCCTCGCCGCGCTCTTGATGGTAGCGGCATGGCTACATGTCGATATCTACCTTTACCTGGCAGCTGCAGCAGCAACCAGTATTGCCTTCTGTATTTTGTTGCCCCTTGCGACCGGCTGGGCACTGGATATCGACGCGTCTCACCAAGCCAAAGCTTCTGCGGTTTTCGGATGCATCACTGTGGCCGGGGCAGGATTATTAACCTGGCTAGGGTCTCAATGGAATGCACCACTGCTTTTCACTCTGATGCTGGTGATTGGGGGTTGTGCTGTGGGCAACGTGTTTGCCTGCCAGCTGGCACGAAAGAAGATTGCACGCTGACGGCTTGTGTTGTTCCTTGATAAACCCCGACGGCGGCTCCAAATAGAACCCATTGGCCACTTTCACGGAGCCCAGCATGTCCGACTCTCTAGTAATCCCCTGCCCCCACTGCAACGGTCTCAATCGCATCCCCAACGAACGCCTGGGCGATGCGCCGAAGTGCGGGCGCTGCAAGCAACCGGTGCTGCTGAGCAAACCCTTTGAACTGAAACAGGGCGATTACGCCAGCCAGATCAAAGGCGATTTACCCCTGTTGGTGGATGTGTGGGCCGAATGGTGCGGGCCGTGCAAGTCGTTTGCGCCGGTGTTTGAGCAGGCCGCCGGGCAGTTGGCCGGGAAGTGCCGATTGGCCAAGCTCGATAGCGAGGCCAATCAGCAGTTATCCGCTCAGTTGGGGATTCGCTCGATTCCCAGCCTGATCCTGTTCAAGAATGGCCGGGAAGTGGCGCGTCAGAGCGGTGCGTTTCCGTTACCGCAGTTGATGAGCTGGCTGCGCAGTCAGGGCGTTTGAGGTAACGGGACACCCCGGTCCATCACTTGCCCCATCAGCATTACGCCCAATTCGCTCAATTGATGAATGGCCAACGCGACATCGCGCTGCTTGCCGGTGAGGTCATCGGAAAGGTCGAGCAAGAGGGTGGTGACTGAGGAGAAGGTTTCGTAAGTGTTGAGGATCAGGGTTTCGGTGGCTTGGCCGGGGCTGACTGTAAAAAGGTAAGACGGGGGATTTGGAGTAGCTTTAAACATGGTCGACATTCCTGATTGGAGCCGCCATCTGATCGCTACTAAACGAATTAGGGTGGCAGCTGTACGCAGGTTAGTAGACCGGGAAATGTCGAAGCCGGCGCGCCCGAAGACGCCCTACGCACAGCTACCATCAAGCACAGACTCAGCGCCTGAAAGATGAAGCTTATGCACTTAACGACAAACACTCGGGCTACTAAACCCGATCACTGAGAATTCAGCGACCGAGCAACCTTAGAGACGCCCATCCAGACGCACAAGCCGGCGGATTCTGGCGTAACTGTAGGCAACGGCGCAAGACGACAGGCTCTTTGTAGGAGCGAGCTTGCTCGCGAAGAACCCGAGAGCGCCGCGTTCATCCAGGCAGCCCGCGTTATCGTTGACGTCTTTCGCGAGCAAGCTCGCTCCTACAGGGGGCAAACGCCTGCTGGATCACGCGTTTTCCAGCAAGTTATGCAACTCCACAAACTGCTGTGTCAGCTTGTGCCGTGGGTCCAGGTGGATCAGCGGCATGTTCGCCTGGTGCGATTCACGCATGCGCACCGAGCTGGTCAGGTACACCGGCAGTACCGGCAACCCTTCGGCAATCAATTCATCCAGCATCTGCTGCGGCAGGCTCGCCCGGGCCTGGAATTGGTTGACCACGATCCCTTCCACTTCCAGCCCTTCGTTGTGGTCTTCCTTCAATTCTTCAATCTCTGCCAGCAGGCCATACAGCGCCTGACGGGAGAAGCTGTCGCAATCGAAGGGGATCAACACACGATCAGCGGCAATCAGCGCTGAAACAGCATAGAAGTTCAACGCCGGCGGCGTATCCAGGTAGATCCGGTCGTAGTCTTCGCTCAATTCATCCAGCAGCTTTCGCAGCTTGTTGATCTTGTGCTTGGCTTCGAGCTTGGGCTGCAAGTCCGCCAGTTCCGCCGTGGCGGTGATGACGTGCAGGTTGTCGAACGGGGTTTCGTAGATATCCACTTGGTTCTTCTTCGAAAACGGCCCGGAAGACAGGGTTTGCTTGAAGAAGTCGGCGATTCCCATGGGGATATCGTCGCCGGTCAGCCCGGTGAGGTACTGGGTTGAATTGGCTTGGGCATCGAGGTCCACCAACAGGGTTCGATAGCCTTCGCTGGCGCTGACCGCCGCCAGGTTGCAGGCAATGCTGGATTTGCCAACACCGCCTTTTTGATTGAACACCACGCGCCGCATGGAAAAACCTCCGTGTATCAATGAATGACCGAGTGTAGAGCGCAAAAGCGCCGGTTAGCTACCTCGTTTGTTCCTGTACTACAGCATCAGAGGCTCTATCTCGCACAACATTTTCCCGTCTGTCCGACAAAGCAGGAATTCCCTGACACCTGCTGCCCCACTTCCATGACGGACAATTCGTAATTCTTTCCAGCGAATTTGTAATCAGTCGTGAACAATTCTTTACCAAAGTTTGCTAGAACCCCGCAGCACCGGGATAATGCGCGCCATTCGGCGATTGCACCCTGTCCCGGTATTCGGGGCCAATGGCCGCACAAGGAAGCCCGCAGGGGCGGGATAACTTCTCAGTGATCAATTTCAACATCGCCCAATGGCGTGCCTGGGCTCCCGGGCTCGAAAGCGCGGACGACTGGCGCACCTGGTGCCAGCAGCCGACAGTACTCCCCCGAAGCGAGTCGGCCCCCGACGTGTCGTTCCTGCCGGCCATGCAGCGCCGACGCCTGAGCCGCCTGGCGCGCATGGCCTTCAGCGTGGGCTGGCCCTTGGCCGAAGGCCTGCAACAACTTCCGTTGGTGTTTGTCTCCCGTCACGGCGAAACCCCGCGCACCCTCGACATTCTCAGCGACCTGGCCAATGACGAGCCACTGTCGCCGACCCAGTTCAGCCTGTCGGTGCATAACGCGGTGATTGGCCTGTGGTCGATCCTGCGCAATGAAACCAGCGAAATGACCGCCGTCGCCGCTGCCGGCGACGGCCTGGAACACGGCATGCTCGAAGCCGCCGCCCTGCTGAATGAAGGCGCACCGGCTGTATTGCTGATCATTACCGAGGAACAGCCACCTGAAGCCTATGCGCGCTGGATCGATGACGTGCCCTTCCCCTACGCCCTCGGCCTGCTGCTGAAACCGGGCGACGAGTGGCAACTGGAACTGAATACAGCCGCTGTCCAACCCACCACCAAAGCCCAGTGGCCCCACGCCCTGAACCTGCTGCGCACCCTGCTGAACGAACAGGGCGCCTGCCAACATGCCTGGAAGAACCGAGTATGGAACTGGCAACGCAAGCCCTGACCGAAAAGCCTCGGAAGGCCTACTACTGGCGCCTGTTCGCCACTGCCACCGCCTTCGCCCTGTTTGGTCTGGGCGGCCTGTGCCTGCGCGTGCTGGTGTTCCCGCTGCTCAGTTGCCTGCCGGGTGACGCCAAACAGCATCAACGGCGTGCTCGCCACACCATCAGCTGCCTGTTCTGGCTGTTTATTCGCATGATGTATCGCCTGGGCATCCTGACCTACAGCGTCGAAGGCGCGGAAAAGCTCGGCCGCCCGGGCCAGATGATCATCGCCAACCACCCGTCGCTGGTGGACGTAGTGTTCCTGATCGCCCAGATGCGCCAGACCAACTGCGTGGTCAAACAGAGCCTGTGGCAAAACCCGTTCACCCGCGGGCCGGTGCGCGACGCCGGCTACATCAGTAACGATGGCAGCGCCGACATGCTCGACGCCGCCGCCGATGCCCTGCGGGACGGCCAGACCCTGATCATTTTCCCGGAAGGCACCCGCACCTCACCGGGCAAGGCGCCGACCTTTCATCGCGGCGCCGCCGCCATTGCCCTGCGCGGTGCGAGCATCATCACTCCGGTGGTGATAACGGTAAGCCCCACCACCCTGACCAAGGCCGAACCCTGGTATCGCATCCCGAATCGTCGCTTTCACTTCAGTTTGCGCGTAGGTGCCGATATAGAACCACAGGCGTTTGCCGCACAAGGGCCCGCGCCCCAGGCTTCACGCAAGCTCAACGATTACCTGCACCAGTATTTTATTAAGGAGCTCGCCGAAGATGAGCAACCCACACAGCCTTGAGCACGACATAAAAAAGCTGATTATCGAGGCCCTGGGCCTGGAAGACATCAGCGAAAGCGACATCGGCGACGAGCAAACCCTGTTCGGCGAAGGCCTTGGCCTGGATTCAGTCGACGCCCTGGAGTTGGGCCTGGCGATCCAGAAAAAGTACGGCATCAAGATAGATGCCGACGCCAAGGACACCCGCAATCACTTCACCAACGTGGCCAGCCTCGCGGCGTTCGTCACGGCCAGACAGGCAGCTTGAGACCGTACCATGCAAACTCGTGACGATATTTTCAACACCTTGCGCGACGCCCTGGTGGAACTGTTTGAACTGGAACCTGAACGCGTCACGCTTGACGCCAACCTGTACCAGGACCTGGAAATCGACAGCATTGATGCGGTGGACCTGATCGACCACATCAAGCGCCAGACCGGCAAGAAAATTGCTGCCGAAGAGTTCAAGGCCGTGCGCACCGTGAACGACGTGGTTGAGGCGGTGTACCGTCTGGTTCAACCGGCCGCATGAGCCGGCTGATCGGCCTTGGCCTGTTGCTGGCGGGGCTGCTGTACCCTTTTGCGGTGTACTACGGCACGGAGCACTTTGCCCCGTGGCAATTTGGCCTGCTGCTGGGCAGCCTGTGGCTGTTGCGCGCCCTGACCGGCGCCAGGCGCCCGGGCAGCCGCTGGATGGCGGCAGCGATCATCGTCTTTTGCCTGTTGCTCGCCTGGTTCGACAACCCGCAGATGCTGCGCTGGTACCCGAGCCTGGTCAGCGCGTTCATGCTGGCGCTGTTCGGCCTGAGCCTGAAATACGGGCCGCCGATGGTCGAGCGCCTGGCCCGCATGACCGAGCCGCAACTGCCCGAAAAAGCAGTTGTGTACACGCGCAAGGTCACCGTGGTGTGGAGTGTGTTTTTTCTGTGTAACGGCCTGCTCGCCGCCGCCCTCACCCTGTGGGCGCCGCTGAGCTGGTGGACGTTGTACAACGGCATGATCGCCTACGGGCTGATGGGGCTGTTGTTTGCCGTGGAATGGCTGGTACGACAAAGGGTTCGAGGCCGCGTATGAATTGGTTGAATCTTGAGCACTTGCTGCTTGAGCCTGTAGGTCAGCGTTTGGTCACCACCGAACCTGCCCTGGATCACCCACAACTGTGGGAGAAGTCCCTGAGCCTGGCCGCCGGGTTGCAAGCCCGGGGCATCCAGCGCCTGGCGCTGCACCTTGAGGATGCCGGCTTGCTGGCGATCGCCCTGCTGGGTGCGTGGCGCGCCGGCGTCAGCGTGTTGTTGCCCGCCGACCTGCAACCACAAACGCGCCAACGCTGGGACGATGCCGTCGATGCCTGGCTGACCGAAGCCGGCGACTTGGACGCGCTGTATCAAGCGCCATTAGGCGCCGCGGCCCTGGACTTGGACACCCACTGCCTGAGCCTGTGCACCTCCGGCTCCAGCGGCGAACCCAAGCGCATCGACAAAACCCTGCGCCAGATGGCCAACGAGGTCCAGGCGCTGGAAACCCTGTGGGGCGCCGACCTGGGCGAGGCCTGCATCATTGGCAGCGTCGCCACCCAGCATATCTATGGCTTGTTGTTCCGGGTGCTGTGGCCGTTGTGTGCCGGGCGTACCTTTGTGCGCCAGCAGTTGGCATTCCCCGAGGACTTGCAGCGCGCCAGCCGCGAGCATTCGCAGTTCGCCTGGGTCGCCAGCCCGGCGTTGCTCAAGCGCATGGGCGACAACCTCGACTGGCCGGCGCTCACGCCGGTCAAACGGGTGTTCTCCTCCGGCGGCGCCTTGCCCCTTGAAGCCGCCAGCAGCCTGCATCAGCGCCTGCAACAGTGGCCGACGGAAATCCTTGGCAGCTCGGAAACCGGTGGCATCGCCTGGCGCCAGGGCGAACAACCGTGGCAGCCGTTTGTCGACGTGCAATTGAGCCAGGACGCCGACGGAGCGCTGCGCATTGCCTCGCCGTACCTGCCCGCCGGCCATGTCGAACAGACCGCCGACGCCGCCAACATCCACGCTGACGGCCGCTTCGAATTGCTGGGCCGCCTGGACCGCATCGTCAAGCTGGAAGAAAAACGCATCTCCCTGCCGATGCTCGAACAAGCACTGATGGACCACGCCTGGGTCGCCGAAACGCGCCTCGGCGTGGTGCAGGAAAACCGCGCCTCCCTCGGTGCCCTCGTCGTGCTCAGCGCTGAAGGTTTGCACGCCCTGCGCAACCAGGGCCGGCGCACCGTCACCCAAACCCTGCGCCAGCACTTGAGCCAACACTGCGAAGCCCTGGCCCTGCCCCGCCGCTGGCGCCTGCTGCGCCAATTGCCGCTGAACACCCAAGGCAAGCTGCCCCAGGCCGACGTCGAAGCCCTGCTGCTGGCGCCCCGGCCGAAAGCGCCGGAAGTGTTGGAACAAGTCGAAACCAACGGTGAATGGACCCTGCAACTGGCGATCCCGCCGGACCTCGCCTACTTCAGCGGCCACTTCCCGCAAACCCCGGTGCTGCCGGGCGTGGTGCAGGTGGATTGGGCGCTGAACCTGGGCCAGCAACTGCTCAACCTGCCGGGGCAATTTGCCGGGATGGAAGTGCTGAAGTTCCAGCAACTGGTGCGCCCGGATGACCGGATCGAGCTGCACCTACGGTTCGATCAGGAGCGCGGCAAGTTGTACTTCGCTTACCGCAATGAGGCGGCAGCCTGCTCCAGTGGCCGTATTCTTTTGGAGCTGGCGAGTGAATAAGCTTCTGTTGTGGCGAGGGAGCTTGCTCCCGCTGGAGTGCGCAGCACTCCCAACCCAGGCACTGTGGTTTATCAGGCAAATCGGTGTCGCCTGTATTGGGGCCGCTTCGCAGCCCAGCGGGAGCAAGCTCCCTCGCCACAAAAAGCGCTTCTGCCAATGGGGTGCCTGTTATGCATAAGCCCTGCGCCCTGATCCCGGTCTACAACCACGAAGCCGCCGTGCCCGCCGTGGTTCATACCGTGCTGGCCAGCGGCCTGCCATGCCTGTTGGTAGACGACGGCAGCAGCGACGCCTGCGCCGCTGTCCTGGCGCAACTGGCAACCCTCGATAACGTATCCCTGCTGACCTTGCCCACCAACCAGGGCAAAGGTGCCGCCGTCATGGCCGGCTTTCGCGAAGCCGCGCGCCTGGGCTTCACCCATGCCCTGCAAGTGGACGCCGACGGCCAGCACGACCTGCGGGAAGTCAGCACCTTCCTCGACGCCTCCCGCGCCCACCCGAATGCAGTGATCTGTGGCTACCCGGAATACGACGACAGCGTACCCAAGGGCCGCCTATACGCGCGCTACCTGACCCACGTGTGGGTATGGATCAATACCTTGTCGCTGCAAATCCGCGACTCCATGTGCGGCTTTCGCGTGTACCCACTGCCACCGACCCTGGCCTTGATGGACTCGGCCAACATCGGCAAACGCATGGATTTCGACTCCGACATCCTGGTGCGCCTCGCCTGGCGCAACCAGCCGATGCGCTGGCTGCCGACCAAGGTGCACTACCCCGCCGACGGCCTGTCGCACTTTCGCCTGTTCCACGACAACGCGCTGATTTCCTCGATGCACACCCGGCTGTTCTTCGGCATGTTGGTGCGCGCGCCGATGATCCTCTGGCGCCGGTGGCAGGCATGACCCAGGACACCAAGCACTGGGCCGACCGCGAAGAACGCGGCAGTTTCTGGCTGATGAAATTCACCGCCTTCGCCGCCAAGGTCCTCGGGCGCCGGGTGCTGAGCCCGCTGCTCTACGGCATCGTTTTCTACTTCTTTCTGTTCGGCCGCACGGCCCGCCAAAGCGCCTGGCAGTACCAGCAGCGCCTGGCCGACTGGAGCCAGCGCGACGACCTGCGCCCTACCCACAGAAGGGTCTTCGGACAGTTCATGGCGTTCGCCGATGCCTTACTGGACAAACTCGACGTATGGAACGGCAAGTTGCGCCTGGAGCAGATCGAAATCATCGACCCGGCTCAACTGCGCGGCCAGCTGCGCAGCGAGCGCGGGCAGATGCTGGTCGGCGCGCACCTGGGCAACCTTGAAGTGTGCCGCGCCCTCGCCGAGCTGGGCGAAAAGGTCACGATGAACGTGCTGGTACACACCAAGCACGCCGAACGCTTCAACCGGATATTGGGCGAAGCCGGGGCGACCAATTTGCGCCTGATTCAGGTCAGCGAACTCGACCCGGCGGTGATGATGATGCTCAGCCAGCGCCTCGACGACGGCGAGTGGCTGGCGATTGCCGGCGACCGCGTACCGCTGCATGGCGGGCGTACGGTGCGCGTGGATTTTCTCGGCCATGACGCCGCCTTTCCACAAGGCCCATGGCTGCTGGCCGGCCTGCTGAAATGCCCGGTCAACCTGCTGATGTGCTTGAAGCATCAAGGCCGTTATCGCCTGATCATCGAGCCGTTCGCCCAGTTGATCGAATGGAAACGCAGCGATCGCCAGCAGGTGATCGCACAATGGACCGCCCGCTACGCCGAGCGCCTGGGCCAGTTCTGCCTGGAAGCGCCCCAACAATGGTTCAACTTTTACCCTTTCTGGAAGACCGATGACGACGCATCTTGAGCCGGTAACCTTCGGCGAACTCCCTTTGCGCATCGAAGACGTGCTGGCCCTGGCCAACCGTCAGGCGCCGACTCAACTGCAAGCTGATGCCAAGTACCGCCAGCGTATCGCCAAGGGCGCGCAGTTCCTCGATTCGTTGCTGGACAAGGAAGGCGTGATCTACGGCGTCACCACCGGCTACGGCGACTCGTGCGTGGTGGCGGTGCCGCTGGAGCACGTCGAAGCGCTGCCGCGTCACCTCTACACGTTCCACGGCTGCGGCCTCGGCAAGTTGCTGGACGCGCAAGCCACCCGCGCGGTGCTGGCGGCGCGGTTGCAGTCGCTGTGCCATGGCGTTTCCGGGATACGCGTGGAGTTGCTGGAGCGCCTGCATGCGTTCCTGGAATTCGACGTACTGCCGCTGATTCCGGAAGAAGGCTCGGTGGGCGCCAGCGGTGATTTGACGCCGCTGTCCTATGTGGCTGCAACCCTGTCTGGCGAGCGCGAAGTGATGTTCCGTGGCGAACGTCGCCAGGCCGCCGACGTGCATCGCGAGCTGGGTTGGGACCCGCTGGTTCTGCGCCCGAAAGAAGCCCTGGCCCTGATGAACGGCACCGCCGTGATGACCGGCCTCGCCTGCCTGGCCTTCGCCCGCGCCGACTACCTGCTGCAACTGGCCACGCGCATCACCGCGCTGAACGTGGTGGCGCTGCAAGGCAATCCGGAGCATTTCGACGAGCGCCTGTTTGCCGCCAAGCCGCACCCGGGGCAGATGCAAGTCGCCGCCTGGTTGCGCAAGGATTTGGCGATTGATGCACCGACCGCACCGCTGCATCGCCTGCAAGACCGTTATTCGCTGCGCTGCGCCCCCCACGTCCTCGGCGTGTTGGCCGACAGCCTGAACTGGCTGCGTTCGTTCATCGAGATCGAACTCAACAGCGCCAACGACAACCCGATCATCGACGCGGAAGAAGAACGCGTGCTGCACGGTGGCCACTTCTACGGCGGCCACATCGCGTTCGCCATGGACAGTCTCAAGACCCTGGTGGCCAACGTCGCCGACCTGCTGGACCGCCAGCTCGCGCTGCTGGTGGACGTGCGCTACAACCACGGCCTGCCGAGCAATCTATCGGGTGCGCCAGCCGAGCGGGCGATGATCAACCACGGCTTCAAGGCCGTGCAGATCGGCACCAGCGCCTGGACCGCCGAAGCCCTGAAAAACACCATGCCGGCCAGCGTGTTCTCGCGCTCCACCGAGTGCCACAACCAGGACAAGGTGAGCATGGGCACCATCGCCGCCCGCGATGCGATTCGTGTGCTGGAACTGACCGAACAAGTCGCCGCCGCCACCTTGCTCGCCGCCAACCAGGGCGTATGGCTGCGGGCCCAGGCTGAAGACGCGCGCCCGCTGCCCCCGGCACTGGCCGCCATGCACATCGAGTTGGCCAAAGACTTCCCGCCGGTCATCGAAGACCGCGCCCTGGAAGGCGAACTGCGCCTGTGCCTGAAGCGCATCGCCGAGCAACACTGGAGGCTGCATGCGTAGCCCCGGCGTGCTGCACTGCGACACTGAAATCCTCGTGCCGTTTTTCGACATCGACACCATGAACGTGGTGTGGCACGGGCACTACGTGAAGTACCTGGAAGTCGCCCGCTGCGCCTTGCTGGACAAGCTCGGCCACAACTACACGGCGATGCTGGAAGCGGGCTACGCCTGGCCGGTAATCGACATGCAGTTGCGCTATGTACGCGGTGCGACCTTCGGCCAGACCCTCAACGTGCGCGCCAGCCTGGTGGAGTGGGAGAACCGTTTGAAGGTCAATTACCTGATCAGCGACAAGGCCACGGGCGAGCGCCTGACCCGCGCCAGCACCGTGCAAGTGGCGGTGGAAATTGCCAGTCGCGAAATGCAGTTGGCATCGCCAAAGGTGTTTGTGGATGCAGTCGAGAGGGCCCTGCAATGACCTCCCCTGTAGGAGCGAGCTTGCTCGCGAAAAACGTCAACGATAACGCAGGCCGCCTGACACCCCGCGGCGCCCTCTGGTTCTTCGCGAGCAAGCTCGCTCCTACAAGGGTCGCGTTGATGCTGTTTTTAGGCATTCCAGGCCTGGCCCAGGCTTTCGACCTGCAACAACTCAGCGATCAGCTTGCAAAGCCAACGGTGATCCACGGCAACTTCATCCAGGAAAAACACCTGCGCGCCCTGCCGCAACCGCTGACCAGCAAGGGCACCTTCGTCCTGGCCAAGGACCACGGCTTGCTTTGGCTGCTGAAAACCCCGCTGCAACAGGACTACCGCATCAGCGCCACCGGCATCGCCCGGCGTGATGCCAACGGCTGGCAGTTGCTGCCGAACAAGAGCGCCGGAGCCGAACAAAATCGTTTGTTCCTCGCGGTATTGCAGGGCGACAGCAGCGGCTTGCAGCGTGACTTCGAACTGCAGCTGCAAGGCGAAGCCACGCAGTGGAAACTCACGTTGATCCCGCGCTCTCTGCTGCTCAAGCAGGTGTTCAACCAGATCAATATCGACGGCGGCGAGCGGGTGCAAAAAATCGAGCTGCTGGAAACCCAGGGCGACAGCACCGTACTGCGCATGCAGGACAGCACCAGCAGCCAGCCCCTGAGCGACGCGGAGCAACACGACTTTGCCGAGTGAACGCTGGTTGCCGCGCCTGTTCCTGATCCTGCTGGTGGCCGTGTTGGCCCTGGCGGGTTGGCAATGGCGCCATGGCGCGCCGCTGTCGGCGAACCTGATGGAACTGGTGCCCGGCACTGCACCCGATGCGCTGGAGCTGCGCGCCGAACAGCGCATGCAGGAACCACTGAACCGCGAAATGCTGGTGCTGGTGGGGCATGCCGATCGGCAAAAAGCCGTGGCCATGGCGACGCAATTGGGCGAAGCCTGGCAAGCCAGCGGCCTGTTTGAGAAGGTCCAGTGGAACCTGCAAGCCGACCTGCCGGCCCTGCGTCAGCAGTTGCTGCAAGGCCGGCTCGCGATGCTCTCGACCAAGGATCGCGAGCAACTGATCGACGAGCCCCAGGCGTTTATTCAGCAGCGGGTTCAGGCGCTGTTCGACCCGTTCACCGGCTTCAGCCTGGTGCCGAGCCAGGACGATTGGCTGGGCCTCACCGGGCGCATCCAGAACAGCCAGCCGCAGCACGGTTCGGTGCAGCTGGATATCGGCAGCGGCGCGTTGATCGCCGACGCCGACGGCAAAAGCTGGGTGCTGCTACGGGCGCGCACCACGGGCAATGCCTTCGACATGAAACTGCCGCTGCAAGTGGCTGAATTACTCAAGGCCAGCCGCGAGCAGGCCGACCAGCAAGGCGCGCAATTGCTCGCCGCCAGCGGCCTGCTGTACGCGGCCAACGGTCAGCAACAGGCGACGCGGGAAATCACTTGGGTTGGCGGCGGCGCGACTGCCGGGATCCTGTTATTGCTGCTGTTGGCGTTCCGCCGCTGGCGTGTGCTGTTGGCGTTTGTGCCGGTGCTGGTGGGCATGTTGTTTGGTGCGGTGGCCTGTGTGGCACTGTTCGGGCATATGCATGTGATCACGTTGGTGCTGGGCTCGAGCCTGATCGGCGTGGCGGTGGATTACCCGCTGCATTACCTGTCCAAGAGCTGGAGCATGAGCCCTTGGCGCAGCTGGCCAGCCTTGCGCCTGACCTTGCCGGGCCTGAGCCTGAGCCTGGCCACCAGTTGCATCGGCTACCTGGCCCTGGCCTGGACGCCGTTCCCGGCGCTGACGCAAATCGCGGTGTTCTCTGCCGCCGGCCTGGTGGGCGCCTATCTGTCCGCCGTATGCCTGCTGCCGGCCTTGCTCAAGGGCGTCGAACTGCGCCCGGCGCAGTGGCCGCTGCGCATTGCCGAGTTCCTGCTGAGCATGCGCGAGTCGCTGCTCAAGCGCCTGCCCAGTCCGGTGTTATTGGTACTGGTATTGGTGTTTTGCGCAGGCGGCCTATGGCACCTGAACAGCAAAAACGATATCCGCCAGTGGATCGGTGCACCGCCGCAGTTGCTGCAGGAAGCCCAGGCCGTCGCGCGGATTACCGGGTTCCAGCCCACCAGCCAGTTCTTCCTGGTGCGGGCGGACAATCAGCCGCAATTGCTGGAGCGTCAGGCCGCGCTGAGTCAGCGTCTGGATCAGTTAGTGAACATGGACAAGCTCCAGGGTTACCTGGCGCTCAATCAGTTGGTCAGCGCGCCGGCCGAGCAACAGCAACTGCGTGAAGCCCTGAACCAACTGCCGCAGTACTGGCAGCCATTGCTGGACCTCGGCGTGCCCGCCGCCGCACTGCAAGCCGAGCTGGCCCAGTTGCAGGCACTGCCCACCGAAGACATCGATGCCGCGCTGGTCGGCCCGCTGGCTGAGCCGTGGCGCACACTGTGGCTGGGGAATGTCGACGGTGGCGTGGCAGCGATGGTGAGCCTGCAAGGTTTGAACAACCCGGCCTTGCTGCGGGTACAGGCGCTGGATTTACCCGGCGTGCAGCTGGTGGATCGCCTGGGCGACTTGAACCAGGTGTTTGCCGCGACGCAAATCAGCGCCGCCGAATTGAAGTTGATGTCGTGCGTGTTGATCGTACTGTTGCTGATCCTTCCGTTCGGCTTCGGCGGTGCCCTGCGCATCGTCGCCCTGCCGCTGCTGGCGGCGCTGTGCAGCCTGGCCAGCCTCGGTTGGCTGGGGCAGCCGCTGACGTTGTTCAGCCTGTTCGGCCTGCTGCTGGTGACCGCGATCAGCGTCGACTACGCGATCCTGATGCGTGAACAAATTGGCGGCGCCGCGGTGAGCCTGTTGGGCACACTGTTGGCGGCCGTGACTACTTGGCTATCGTTCGGCCTGCTGGCCATTTCCAGCACGCCGGCGGTGAGTAATTTTGGGCTATCGGTAAGCTTGGGGCTGGCATTCAGCTTCATGCTGGCACCGTGGGCCGCCCCGTCCGGGACAAGGAAGAAACGATGAGCAGCCAATACCTCAGCAAGAACTACGTCGAAGAAACCAAATTCGGCTTCTGGTTCCTGCGCAGCCACACCTGGCAGCACCACGTGCTGCGCGTGGCAATCAACGACCTGCGCAGCCTGTTCAGCGACCCGCTGCCGGTTGCCCCGGTGCTGCTGGACGCCGGCTGTGGCCAGGGCAAGTCGTTCCAGTATTTGCAGCAGGTGTTCGCCCCCGAACGCCTGATCGGTCTGGATGCTGACCCACACAGCCTCGACCTGAGCCGCGCCGAAGCCGCGCGCCAAGGTATCGCCATCGAGTTGATCGGCAGCGATTGCGCGACCCTCGACGTGGCCGACGCCAGTGTCGACGTGCTGTTCTGTCACCAGACTTTCCATCACCTGGTAGAACAACATCGCGCCCTGAAAGAGTTCTATCGCGTACTCAAGCCGGGCGGCTATCTGCTGTTTGCCGAATCCACCGAGGCCTATATCGACACCTGGGTAATTCGCTGGCTGTTCCGTCACCCGATGCATGTGCAGAAAAGCGCAGAAGAGTACCTTGAGATGATTCGCGAGCAGGGCTTTGAATTCGGCCCGCAGAACGTTTCATACCCGTACCTGTGGTGGAGCCGCGCCACTGATTTCGGCCTGCTTGAGCGCTGGGGCCTGCGCCAGCCAAAACCGGCCGGCCAGCGCGAAGAAACCCTGGTCAACGTGGTTGCCCGCAAACCTCTGGCGAGCGCTGAAACATGATCCGAATGCTGTTGATCGGCTGCCTGTTGCTGCTGAGCGCCTGCGCCAGCCAGCCGCCGTTGCCGTCGAAAAACCCGATGCTGAGCCTGCCGTTGCAACTGCATGTGCAGCGCGAACAGGATGGCCAGCGCCAGGACTGGCTGCTGGTGATGCAGCGCGAAGGCGGCGGGATTCGCTGGTCGATGATGGACCCGCTGGGCATTCCCCAGGCCCGCCAGATGCTGATCAACGGTGCCTGGCAAGCCGACGGTTTGCTGCCGCCCAACCCACAGGCGCGTGAATTGTTTGCCGCGCTGTTGTTCGCCCTCACTTCGGCGGATGAAGTCTCCAAGCTGTACCCCGGCACCCAGGAAATGGACTTGATCCGCACCCTGCCGTCCCGCTGGAAGATCACCTATCACTCCTCCCTGGTGTTTCGCGTGGACGTGATCGGGCAACACCTGACCTACCGCATCTCGCCGCTTGAGGCCACCCGATGACCGCCTACCTCAATGCCCTCGGCGTGATCTGCGCCCTGGGCCGCGACAAGCGCGAAGTCAGCCGCAACCTGTTTGCCGGCGACTGTTCCGGCATGCGCGCCGAAAGCGGCTGGGTGCCGGAGCGTGTGTTGCCGGTGGCGGGCGTGAGGGGTGAACTGGCAGCCATCCCGCCCGGGCTGGAATCGCACCACAGCCGTAATAATCAGTTGCTGCTGGAAGCGGCGTTGCAGATTGATGACGAGATCCGGCAAGCGATCCAGACGTTCGGTGCGTCGCGCATTGGCATCGTGCTCGGCACCAGCACCTCGGGCATTGATGAAGCCAGTCGTGGCATCGCCCACTACCTGCGGGAAAAAAACTTCCCCGGCGACTACGACTACCTGCAACAGGAACTCGGCGCGCCGGCCAATTTCCTCGCCGACTGGCTGCAACTGAGCGGCCCGGCCTACGTGATTTCCACCGCCTGCACCTCCAGCGCGCGGGCGCTGATGAGTGCCCAACGCCTGTTGGACCTGGGCGTGTGTGATGCGGTGATTTGCGGTGGCGTCGACACGCTGTGCAAGCTGACTCTCAATGGTTTTTCGTCCCTGGAAGCCGTTTCGGCACAGCGCTGCAATCCGTTCTCGGCGAACCGCAACGGCATCAATATCGGCGAAGCTGCGGTGCTGTTCCTGATGAGCAAAACTCCGGCGCCGGTCGCGCTGTTGGGCAGTGGCGCCAGTTGCGATGCCCACCATATTTCTGCACCCGAGCCCACCGGTAAGGGTGCGTTGCAAGCGATGCGCAAGGCCTTGGCCAGCGCAAAACTGGCGCCCGTGCAGATCGGTTACCTGAACCTGCACGGCACCGCCACGCAGCACAATGACGCCATGGAAAGCCTGGCGGTCGCGGCCCTGTTCCCGGGCGGCGTAGCCTGCTCGTCGACCAAACCCATGACCGGCCACACCTTGGGCGCAGCAGGCGCACTGGAAGCCGCATTCTGCTGGCTGAGCCTCACGGAAAGCGTGGTGCCGCCCCATGTCTGGGATGGCCAGGCCGACCCCGACCTGCCCGTATTGAAGTGGGCGTTGCCCGGCGACAACCTGGAGAAACGCTACCTGATGAGCAACTCGTTTGCTTTCGGCGGCAACAACGTCAGCCTGATTATCGGAGACGCCCCATGATTGATTGGCCGCTCGCCGAACTGCTGCCCCACGCCGGTGACATGATCCTGATTGATCAGGTCCTGAGCTTTGATGAAGAACAGATTCAGACCCGCCTGACGGTCACGCCCGGCGGGCTTTTCAACCGCGCCGACGGCAGCCTGCCCGCGTGGGTCGGCATTGAGTTGATGGCGCAAAGCGTGGCGGCCTACGCCGGTTGTCGCGCACGCCAGAAAGGTGAAGCCGTGGAATTGGGCTTCCTGCTGGGCACGCGCAAATTCGAGTGCAACGTCGAGCATTTCCCCGCAGGCGCTGAGCTGACCATCCATGGCCTGCGCTCTCTGGAAGACGACAACGGCATGGGTGTGTTCGAATGCCACCTCACCGGTGACGGTATCCAGGCGAGTGCACGCTTGAACGTATTTCGACCGCCCCAGGCGGCCAACTATTTAGATGAATCGAAGGACACCACGCCATGACTGAATCCGTACTGGTTACCGGCTCCAGCCGTGGCATCGGCCGCGCTATCGCATTGCGCCTGGCCCAGGCCGGGCACGACATCGTGCTGCATTGCCGCAGCGGGCGCGCCGAGGCGGATGCGGTGCAGATCGAAATCGAAGCCCTGGGGCGCAAGGCCCGGGTGTTGCAATTCGATGTGGCGGATCGCGCCAGTTGCAAAGAGATTCTGGAAGCCGACGTGGAAGCACATGGCGCCTATTACGGCGTGGTGCTCAATGCCGGGCTGACGCGCGATGGCGCGTTTCCAGCGCTGTCGGAAGACGACTGGGACGTAGTGATGCGCACCAACCTAGACGGGTTCTACAACGTGCTGCACCCGGTGATGATGCCGATGATTCGACGCCGCGCCGCTGGGCGGATCGTGTGCATCACGTCAGTGTCCGGGTTGATCGGCAACCGTGGCCAGGTCAACTACAGCGCGTCCAAGGCCGGGTTGATCGGCGCCGCCAAGGCCCTGGCCATCGAGCTCGGCAAACGCAAGATCACCGTCAACTGCGTGGCTCCCGGGCTGATCGACACCGCGATGCTCGATGAAAACGTACCGGTGGAAGAATTGATGAAAATGATCCCGGCCCAACGCATGGGCACCCCGGAAGAAGTCGCCGGGGCGGTGAATTTTTTGATGTCGGCGGAAGCCGGCTACATCACCCGCCAAGTGCTGGCCGTGAATGGAGGTCTGTGCTGATGAAGCGCGTGGTGGTCACCGGCATGGCCGGCGTTACGTCCCTGGGCTGCGATTGGGAAACCATCGCTGCCAACTTCCGCGCCAACCGCAGCGGCATTCGGCGCATGGACGAGTGGGAGCGCTTCACCGAACTGAACACGCGGCTGGCCGGGCCGATCGATGATTTCGTGGTGCCCGCCCACTGGACCCGCAAGCAACTGCGCAGCATGGGCCGGGTTTCGCGCCTGGCGGTATGGGCTGCGGAACAGGCGCTGAAAGACGCCGGCTTGCTGGGCGACGAGTCGATCAAGGACGGGCGTATGGGCGTTGCCTGCGGCTCGTCCACGGGCAGCACCGACGAGATCAAGGCCTTCGGCAATATGCTGCTGAACTCGGTGGCCGAGGGGCTGAACGCCAACTCCTACGTGCGCATGATGCCCCATACCACGGCGGCGAATATCAGCATCTTCTTCGGCCTCACCGGCCGACTGATCCCGACGTCCAGCGCCTGCACCAGCGGCAGCCAGGGCATCGGCTACGCCTATGAGGCCATCAAGTTCGGCCGCCTTCCGCTGATGTTGGCGGGTGGCGCTGAAGAGCTGTGCCCGACCGAAGCCATGGTGTTCGATGCGCTGTACGCCACCAGCCTGAAAAACGATGCGCCACAAACCAGCCCGCGCCCCTATGACAGTGGCCGCGACGGCCTGGTGATCGGCGAAGGCGGCGGCATCCTGGTACTCGAAGAACTGGAACACGCACTGGCCCGTGGCGCACACATCCACGCCGAAATCGTCGGTTTTGGCAGCAACGCCGACGGCCAGCACACCACACGCCCGGAGCAGACCACCATGCGCCGCGCCATGGAACTCGCCCTGGAAGATGCGGGGCTTTCGCCCGACGCCATCGGCTATGTGAACGGCCATGGCACCGCTACCGACCAGGGCGACATCGCCGAAACCCTGGCCACCAGCAGCCTGTTCGGCAGCCGCATGCCCATCAGTTCGCAGAAGAGTTTCCTCGGGCACACCCTGGGCGCATGCGGCGCATTGGAGTCGTGGTTCAGCATCGAAATGATGAACCGCAACCAATACGTGCACACCTTCAACCTCGACGAGGTCGACCCGCGCTGCGGCGAACTGGACTACCTGCAAGGCGAGTTCCGCGAGCTGCACAACGACTACGTGATGAACAACAATTTTGCCTTTGGCGGCGTCAACACTTCGCTGATTTTCCGCCGCTGGGCGTGAGTTTTTTTACTGACTGGAGAAATGGAATGTCTTCCCTGCTACGCGCAACACTGGTCGCTTTGGCCCTGCTCACCACCGCTGGCTGCACCAATAAACCGGTGCTCAACACCCAGCACGACTTGCCGGCGAACCCGCAGGTCAACGAAGAAAAAATGAAGCAGACCATTATCGCGGCCTTGAACAAACGCGAATGGGTCGTACAGCGCCTGAGCCCGCGGCTGGTGCAGGCCGAGATCAACGTGCGCAACAAATTCCACGCTGAAATCGACATCCGCTACACCGCCACCAGCTACGCCATCACCTACCGCGACAGCCGCGACCTGGGCTACAAGGACGGCAAGATCCACCGAAACTACAACCGTTGGGTGAGCATGCTGGACCGGGACATCCTGGCGGCGTTGCGCACCAATGGTGTGAGTGACAACGGGTCGGCGGCGCAGTTGTTTCAGCAGACCGGGACTTCGAAGCAGAACTGAAACACCCGCTCCCTGTGACGAGGGAGCTTGCTCCCGTTGGGGCGCGAAGCGCCCCTAAAACCTGCTATTGAGGGTTGTCTGGTAAAACTCAGTCGTCGGGTTTTGGGGCTGCTGCGCAGCCCAGCGGGAGCAAGCTCCCTCGCCACAGGTTATACGTCGGTCATACCAACGCTTTACGGGTCAGCAACTCGACAAACGCCTTGGCCATCGGCGTTTGCTGGCCCTTACGCTGCACCAGCCACACCGCCGTCACCGCTTCCTGGTCCAACAGCGTGCGATACACCACGCCATCAATGCGTATCCGCTGATACGACGCCGGCAACACCGAGACACCCAACCCCGCTGCAACCAGGCCAATAATGGTCATCGCCTCCCCGGCCTCCTGGGCGAAGTGCGGGCTGAAGCCTGCATCACGCGCCAGGTTCAGCAGCTGGGCATACAACCCGCTGCCGTAAGTCCGCGGGAAAAATACAAACGGCTCTTCAGCCAATTGCGCCAGGTGCAAACCACGCTCACTGCCTTCCACCAGCGGATGCCCGGCGTTCAGCACGGCCACCAAGGGCTCGCGCATCAGTTCCACGACACTCAGGGAATCAGGCAACGGCAACGGCCGCATCAGCCCCACCTGTATCGACTCATCCACCAGCGACTCGGCCACTTCCGTACTGCTCATCTCCTGCAAATTCAAATGCACCGCCGGGAACGCCTGGCGAAAGGCAAAGATCGCCTGTGGGATGCTGGAGTTGAACGGCGCGGAAGAGGTGAAGCCAATCTTCAACTCCCCCAGTTCACCTAACTGCGCCCGACGCGCCACGTCCGCCGCTTTATCCACCTGCGCCAGCACCAGACGCGCCTCTTGCAGGAACAACCGGCCCGCCTCACTCATCTCGACCCGACGATTGGTACGCTCGAACAACCGCGCGCCAATCTCCTGCTCCAGCGCCTGGATCTGCTGGCTCAGCGGCGGCTGGGAGATGCCCAGCACCTGCGCGGCGCGGCCAAAGTGCAGCTCTTCAGCCACGGCGATGAAGTAACGCAGGTGGCGCAATTCCATGAAAACCTCATTAGGTCGTAAAAGCTCTTAAACAGGTCGAACAATATATTGGAAAGAATCATTAGCGAGCTATATTCTTTTTTGCATTGTCAGCCCTGGCAGTCTTTCCTCCCCGAGGTCCCGCGTGAAATCTGCTGTCGCTCCGTTTGCTCAAGAAGTACCGCCCACCGCCCTCGATGAAGTGGTGGCACAGCTCAACGAGCAGTACATCGAAAAAGGCACCCCGATGTTCATGCGCACGGTGCTGGCGCTGTTTTCCGGCGGTTTTGCCACCTTTGCCCTGCTCTACTGCGTACAGCCGATGATGCCGGCGCTGTCCCACGAATTTTCCATCAATGCCGCACAAAGCAGCCTGATCCTCTCGGTAGCCACCGGCATGCTCGCCATTGGCCTGCTGATCACCGGGCCGATTTCCGACACCTTTGGGCGAAAGCCGGTCATGGTTGCCGCGCTGTTCTGCGCCGCGCTAGCCACCATCGCCAGCGGCCTGATGCCGAGCTGGGAAGGCATCCTGCTGATGCGCGCACTGGTGGGCCTGTCCCTCAGCGGGCTGGCTGCGGTGGCCATGACCTACCTGAGCGAAGAGATCCACCCGCAACACATCGGCCTGGCCATGGGCCTGTACATCGGCGGTAACGCCATCGGTGGCATGAGTGGGCGCTTGATCATTGGCGTACTGATCGATTTCGTCAGCTGGCACACGGCGATGCTGATCATCGGCGCCCTGGCGCTGATCGCGGCCACGGTGTTCTGGAAGATCCTCCCCGAATCGCGCAACTTCCGCGCCAGCACCCTGCACCCGCGCAGCTTGATGGACGGCTTCACCATGCACTTCAAGGACGCCGGCCTGCCGTGGCTGTTCCTCGAAGCTTTCGTGCTGATGGGCGCCTTTGTGACGATGTTCAACTACATCGGCTATCGCCTGCTGGCCTCGCCCTACGAGTTGAGCCAGGCCGTGGTAGGCCTGCTGTCGCTGGTGTACCTCTCCGGTATCTACAGCTCGGCGAAAATCGGCTCCCTGGCCGACCGCCTGGGCCGCCGTCGCGTACTGTGGGCAACCATCGTGCTGATGCTCGGCGGCATCGCCCTGACGCTGTTTACCCCGCTGTGGCTGGTAGTGCCCGGCATGCTGATCTTCACCTTCGGCTTCTTTGGTGCCCACTCGGTGGCCAGCAGCTGGATCGGCCGCCGCGCACTCAAAGCCAAGGGCCAGGCGTCGTCGCTGTACCTGTTCAGTTATTACGTCGGGTCGAGTATTGCGGGGACGGCGGGTGGTTTCTTCTGGCACTACGCCGGGTGGAACGGGATTGGCGGGTTTATCGTTGCGCTGCTGATCGTCGCGTTGCTGGTGGCGTTGAAACTTGCGAAATTGCCGCCGTTGCAGGAAGCCAAGGCTTAATCACCGCTCACAAAAAAGCCCGGCATCTGCCGGGCTTTTTCATTGCCGAGCGATCACTCGTGATACTGCGCCGACAACTCATGCACCGCCCGCAGGAATGCGCCCGCGTGCTCCGGATCAACTTCAGGCGTAATGCCGTGGCCGAGGTTGAATACGTGACCGCTGCCTTTGCCGTAGCTGGCGAGGATGCGCCCCACTTCAGTACGGATGGCTTCCGGCTTGGCGTACAGTACAGTCGGGTCCATGTTGCCTTGCAGCGCGACTTTGCTGCCCACGCGGCGACGGGCTTCGCCGATGTCGCAGGTCCAGTCCAGGCCCAGCGCGTCGGCGCCAGCGTCGGCGATGCTTTCCAGCCACAGGCCGCCGCCCTTGGTGAACATGATGACCGGCACTTTGCGGCCTTCGTGTTCGCGGATCAGGCCGCTGACGATTTTGCGCATGTAGGCCAGGGAGAATTCCTGATACGCCGCCGCCGACAGGTTGCCGCCCCAGGTATCGAAGATCTGCACCGCTTGGGCGCCGGCCATGATCTGGCCGTTCAGGTAGGAGGTGACCGACTGCGCCAGCTTGTCCAGCAGCAGGTGCATGGCTTGCGGGTTGTCGTAGAGCATGGCCTTGGTCTTGCGGAAGTCTTTCGACGAGCCGCCTTCGACCATGTAGGTGGCCAGGGTCCACGGGCTGCCGGAGAAGCCGATCAGCGGCACGCGGCCATTGAGCTCGCGGCGGATGGTGCTGACCGCGTCCATCACGTAACCGAGGTCTTTGTGTGGATCAGGGATCGGCAGGGCTTCGATGTCGGCCAGGGTGCTGACGACTTTCTTGAAACGCGGGCCTTCGCCGGTTTCGAAGTACAGGCCTTGGCCCATGGCGTCAGGGATGGTCAGGATATCGGAGAAGAGGATGGCCGCGTCCAGCTGTGGATAGCGGTCCAGCGGTTGCATGGTGACTTCGCAGGCGAACTCCGGGTTCATGCACAGGCTCATGAAGTCGCCGGCGTGGGCGCGACTGGCGCGGTATTCCGGCAGGTAGCGACCGGCCTGGCGCATCATCCACACAGGGGTGACGTCCACAGGTTGCTTGAGCAGGGCACGAAGGAAACGGTCGTTCTTGAGGGCAGTCATGTCGGCATCCGCAAAAAAAGTGCGGGCATTTTCTCAGAGCGCGACGCAAAAGGCACGGCAAGAGCCGTGCCTTTTGTCTATCGGGTCAATTTGTCGCGGATATGAAAGCGTCGCAAAACAAATGTGGGAGCGGGGCGTGCTCGCGAAAGCGGTGGGTCAGCCAACACATCTGGTGACTGATATACCGCATTCGCGAGCACGCCCGCTCCCACATTTTGATCCCATTTCAATCCAGGATCGGGGTCAGACCTGCAGGTAATCCAGGATACCTTCGGCGGCGTTGCGGCCTTCGAAGATGGCCGTCACCACCAGATCAGACCCGCGCACCATGTCGCCACCGGCGAAGATTTTCGGGTTGCTGGTCTGGTGTTTGTACTGGCCTTGTTCCGGGGCTACAACGCGGCCCTGGCTGTCGGTCTGGATTTCGAACTGCTCGAACCACGGCGCCGGGCTTGGGCGGAAACCAAAGGCGATGACCACGGCGTCTGCCGGGATGATCTCTTCGGAACCCGGGATCGGCTCAGGGCTGCGACGGCCACGGGCGTCCGGTTCGCCGAGACGGGTCTCGACCACTTTCACGCCTTCGACGCGGTCTTCACCGACGATAGCGATCGGCTGGCGGTTGTAGAGGAATCTCACGCCTTCTTCCTTGGCGTTCTTCACCTCTTTGCGCGAGCCCGGCATGTTGGCTTCGTCACGACGGTAGGCACAGGTCACCGACTTGGCACCCTGGCGAATCGACGTGCGGTTGCAGTCCATCGCAGTGTCACCACCGCCCAGCACTACGACCTTCTTGCCTTTCATGTCGACGAAATCTTCCGGCGATTTTTCAAAGCCCAGGTTGCGGTTGACGTTGGCGATCAGGAAGTCCAGAGCGTCGTACACGCCCGGCAGGTCTTCACCGGCAAAGCCGCCCTTCATGTAGGTGTAGGTGCCCATGCCCATGAACACGGCATCGTATTCTTCGAGCAGTTGTTCCATGGTCACGTCTTTGCCGATTTCGGTATTGAGGCGGAACTCGATACCCATGCCGGTGAAGACTTCGCGACGATGGCTCAGTACGGTTTTTTCCAGCTTGAACTCGGGGATGCCGAAGGTCAGCAGGCCACCGATTTCGGGGTTCTTGTCGAACACCACCGGGGTCACGCCGCCACGCACCAGCACGTCGGCACAACCCAGGCCCGCGGGGCCCGCGCCGATGATCGCGACGCGCTTGCCGGTTGGCTTGACCTTGGACATGTCCGGGCGCCAGCCCATGGCGAACGCGGTGTCAGTGATGTACTTCTCCACCGAACCGATGGTCACCGCGCCGAAGCCGTCGTTGAGGGTGCACGCACCCTCGCACAGACGATCCTGCGGGCACACCCGGCCGCACACTTCCGGCAAGGTGTTGGTCTGGTGCGACAGCTCGGCGGCGGCGAGGATGTTGCCCTCGGCCACCAATTTGAGCCAGTTCGGAATGAAGTTGTGCACCGGGCACTTCCATTCGCAATACGGGTTACCGCAACCCAGGCAGCGGTGGGCCTGATCGGCCGAGTGCTGGGGTTTGAAGGGTTCGTAGATTTCCACGAACTCTTTTTTGCGTTGACGCAACAGTTTCTTCTTCGGATCTTTGCGCCCGACATCGATGAACTGGAAGTCGTTATTCAGACGTTCAGCCATGTTAAAACCTCATCAAACTCTTCAGGCGCATATCACTGCGGGTTGGCACGGATGCTGGAAAGCAACGATTTCAGGTTGGCAGCCTTGGGCTTGACCAGCCAGAAACGACGCAGGTAGTCATCGAGGTTTTCAGCGAGGTTACGACCCCATTCGCTGTTGGTTTCCTCAACGTATTCGTCCAGCACATGCTGCAAGTGGTTGCGATAGGATTCCATCGCTTCGCCGCTGATCCGCTGGATCTCCACCAACTCGTGGTTCACCTTGTCGACGAAGGTGTTGTCCTGGTCGAGCACGTAGGCGAAACCGCCGGTCATGCCCGAACCGAAGTTGTAGCCAGTCTTGCCCAGCACCGCGACAAAACCACCGGTCATGTATTCGCAGCAGTGATCGCCGGTGCCTTCAACCACGGTGTGGGCACCGGAGTTACGCACTGCGAACCGCTCACCGGCCGTACCGGCAGCAAACAGCTTGCCGCCGGTTGCGCCGTACAGGCAGGTGTTGCCGATGATGGCACTGTCTTGAGTCTTGTAGACGCTGCCAACCGGCGGAACGATCACCAGCTTGCCGCCGGTCATGCCCTTGCCCACGTAGTCGTTGGCGTCGCCTTCGAGGTACATGTTCAGGCCACCGGCGTTCCACACGCCGAAGCTCTGGCCAGCGGTGCCCTTGAAGCGGAAAGTGATCGGCGCCTTGGCCATGCCCTGGTTGCCGTGCTTGCGCGCGATTTCGCCGGAGATACGTGCGCCGATGGAACGGTCGCAGTTGCAGATATCCAGAGCGAATTCGCCGCCGCTTGCGTCGTTGATCGACGAAGTGGCCATCTCAACCATCTTCTCGGCCAGCAGGCCCTTGTCGAACGGCGGGTTGCGCTCAACCTGGCAGAACTGTGGCTTGTCCGCCGGGATGTGATCGCTGCCCAGCAGCGGCGTCAGGTCCAGGTGTTGTTGCTTGGCGGTCTGGCCTTCGAGGATGTCCAGCAGGTCGGTACGGCCGATCAGCTCTTCCAGCGAACGCACGCCCAGCTTGGCCAGCCACTCACGGGTTTCTTCGGCGACGTAGGTGAAGAAATTCACCACCATGTCGACGGTACCGATGTAGTGGTCCTTGCGCAGCTTCTCGTTCTGGGTCGCCACGCCGGTGGCGCAGTTGTTCAGGTGGCAGATGCGCAGGTATTTGCAGCCCAGGGCGATCATGGGCGCGGTGCCGAAGCCGAAGCTTTCGGCGCCGAGGATCGCGGCCTTGATCACGTCGAGGCCGGTTTTCAGGCCGCCGTCGGTTTGCACCCGGACTTTGCCACGCAAGTCGTTGCCGCGCAGGGTCTGGTGGGTTTCAGCCAGGCCCAGTTCCCACGGCGCACCGGCGTACTTGATGGAGGTCAGCGGCGACGCGCCGGTGCCGCCGTCGTAGCCGGAGATGGTGATCAAGTCGGCATAGGCCTTTGCCACACCGGCGGCGATGGTGCCCACGCCGGCTTCTGCGACCAGTTTCACCGAGACCAGGGCCTGCGGGTTGACTTGTTTCAAGTCGAAAATCAGCTGCGACAAATCCTCGATGGAGTAGATGTCGTGGTGCGGCGGCGGCGAAATCAGGGTCACGCCCGGCACTGCATAACGCAGCTTGGCGATCAGGCCATTGACCTTACCGCCTGGCAGTTGCCCGCCTTCACCCGGCTTGGCGCCCTGGGCGACCTTGATCTGCAGCACTTCGGCGTTGACCAGGTATTCCGGAGTTACACCAAAACGGCCAGTAGCGACCTGCTTGATTTTCGAGCTCTTGATGGTGCCGTAGCGGGCCGGGTCTTCACCGCCTTCGCCGGAGTTGGAACGCGCACCCAGGCGGTTCATGGCTTCGGCCAGGGCTTCGTGAGCCTCAGGCGACAAGGCGCCCAGGGAAATACCGGCGGAGTCGAAACGCTTGAGGATCGATTCCAGTGGCTCGATCTCGCTGATGGCCAGCGGCGTGTCCAGGGTTTTCACCTTGAACAGGTCACGGATCATCGACACCGGGCGGTTATCCACCAGCGCGGTGTATTCCTTGAACTTGGCGTAGTCGCCCTGCTGCACGGCAGCTTGCAGGGTGCTGACCACGTCCGGGTTGTAGGCGTGGTATTCGCCACCGTGGACGAACTTCAGCAGGCCGCCTTGCTGGATCGGCTTGCGCGCGCTCCAGGCTTCGGCTGCCAGGGCTTTCTGCTCGGCTTCGATGTCGACGAAACGTGCGCCCTTGATGCGGCTCGGCACGCCACGGAAGCTCATGTCGCAGACTTCTTCCGACAGGCCGATGGCTTCGAACAGCTGTGCGCCACGGTACGAAGTGACGGTGGAGATGCCCATCTTCGACAGGATCTTCAGCAGGCCCTTGGTGATGCCTTTACGGTAGTTCTTGAACACCTCGTAGAGGTCGCCCAGGACTTCACCGGTACGGATCAGGTCGCCGAGTACTTCGTACGCGAGGAAAGGGTACACCGCCGAAGCGCCGAAGCCGATCAATACCGCAAAGTGATGCGGATCGCGGGCTGTGGCGGTTTCAACCAGGATGTTGGAGTCGCAACGCAGGCCTTTTTCGGTCAGGCGGTGGTGCACTGCGCCGGTGGCCAGGGAGGCGTGGATCGGCAGCTTGCCCGGGGCAATATGACGGTCGGTCAACACGATCTGGGTACGACCGGCGCGCACGGCTTCTTCAGCCTGATCGGCGACGTTGCGCACAGCGGCTTCAAGGCCGAGGCTCTCGTCGTAGTTCAGGTCGATGATCTGCCGGTCGAAGCCCGGGCGATCCAGGGTCATCAACGAACGCCACTTGGCCGGGGAAATCACCGGCGAGCTGAGGATCACGCGGGAAGCGTGCTCAGGCGATTCCTGGAAGATGTTGCGCTCGGCACCGAGGCACACTTCCAGGGACATCACGATGGCTTCGCGCAGCGGGTCGATCGGCGGGTTGGTCACCTGGGCGAACTGCTGACGGAAATAGTCGTACGGCGTGCGCACGCGCTGGGACAGCACGGCCATTGGCGTGTCGTCGCCCATGGAACCGACGGCCTCGTAACCCTGCTCACCCAAGGGGCGCAGCACCTGGTCACGCTCTTCGAAGGTGACCTGGTACATCTTCATGTACTGCTTGAGCTGGTCGACGTCGTAGAAAGCCGAACCGTGGTCGTTGTCTTCCATGGTTGCCTGGATGCGCAGGGCATTCTTGCGTAGCCATTGCTTGTACGGATGACGAGACTTCAAGCGGTTGTCGATGGCATCGGTGTCGAGGATCTGACCGGTTTCGGTGTCCACGGCGAGGATCTGGCCCGGGCCGACACGGCCTTTGGCGATCACGTCTTCCGGCTTGTAGTTCCACACGCCGATTTCCGACGCCAGGGTGATAAAGCCGT
Organism: Pseudomonas sp. SED1; assembly: GCF_034044025.1. Taxonomy (NCBI): domain Bacteria; kingdom Pseudomonadati; phylum Pseudomonadota; class Gammaproteobacteria; order Pseudomonadales; family Pseudomonadaceae; genus Pseudomonas; species Pseudomonas sp. SED1. The sequence goes on along the minus strand of NZ_JAXCIS010000041.1, from coordinate 16,338 downwards.
TGGTGGTGGTCACCCAGCGCGCCGGGCGCAGGCCGTTACGGTCGAGCAGGCACACGGCGTAGCGACCGTCGGTCATTACTACGCCGGCCGGGCCGTCCCACGGTTCCATGTGCATCGAGTTGTACTCATAGAACGCCCGCAGGTCAGGGTCCATGGTCTCAACGTTCTGCCACGCGGGTGGAATGATCATGCGCACGCCACGGAACAGGTCGATGCCGCCGGTGACCATCAGTTCGAGCATGTTGTCCATGCTGGAGGAGTCGGAACCCACGCGGTTGACCAGCGGGCCGAGCTCTTCCAGGTCCATCAGGTCGTTGGCGAACTTGGTGCGACGGGCTACGGCCCAGTTGCGGTTGCCGGTGATGGTGTTGATCTCGCCGTTGTGGGCGAGGAAGCGGAATGGCTGGGCCAGCGGCCATTTCGGCAGGGTGTTGGTGGAGAAGCGCTGGTGGAACACGCAGATCGCGGTTTGCAGGCGCTCATCGCTCAGGTCTGGATAGAAGGCGGTCAAATCCGCCGGCATCATCAGGCCTTTATAAATGATGGTCTTGTGGGAAAAGCTGCAGATGTAGTGGTCGGTGTCGGCGGCGTTGGCCACGGACGAACGACGACGCGATGTGAACAGCTTGATCGCCATGTCCTGGTCGCTCAGGCCGTCGCCTGCGATGAACACTTGTTCGATCTGCGGCAGGCGCTCCAGGGCCAGGCGGCCGAGTACGCTGGTGTCGATCGGCACTTTGCGCCAGCCGACAAGTTGCAGGCCGGCGGCCAGGATCTCGCGGTTCATGTTCTCGCGAGCGGCTTCGGCTTTTACCGGGTCCTGGTTGAAGAACACCATGCCCACGGCGTATTGCTTGGGCAAATCGGCGCCGAAATGCTCCTTGGCGACTGCGCGCAGGAACTGGTCGGGCTTTTGAATCAGCAAGCCGCAACCGTCACCGGTCTTGCCGTCGGCGTTGATCCCACCGCGGTGGGTCATGCAGGTCAGGGCCTCGATGGCCGTTTGCAAAAGGGTATGACTGGGCTCGCCCTGCATATGGGCTATCAGGCCGAAACCGCAGTTATCCTTGAATTCATCGGGTTGGTACAGACCTGCTTTCATAGACACTTTCTCACCAGGCTGCCTCTTATTTCGAGGCAAATTTCTTTTCAATTCAACCGGTTACCTTCCACGCCGAACGTACGCCGGCTTAGCGGGGGCAAAAGGGAGGTCATTGTACACACCGACACAGACGCTCACAAATTTAGCGACGAAATGTCGCAAATCTATGTCGCATTTATGAAAGGTTTAAAGCGATATGCTGTGCTAGTCAAAACTTTTTTAATTCTGACCGCTACGACTCAAAAGCTACTGTGACGCAGACACCACAAAGCGCGCGGCCTTCAGGGCTGCACGCTGTGTTGTTTTTTTTTGAGGTGCCGAGAGGGCGGCCTGGGTAAGGCCGCCGGATCTTCAGCGAGTTGTTGCCAGTTCTTGTTGGACGCTGGCGACAGTGCGAGGCCAAGGTTTACCAGCCTGAACCTTCGCTGGCAAGGCCTTGATAGCGGATTCAGCTGCTGCGCGGCTGGAGAAGTTGCCGTAAGTGATCACGAAGAGAGGCTTGCCGTTGAGCACTTTCTTGAAATAACGGTACTCGCCGCCCTGCTCTTTCACGAACGCCTGGGCGTTGGCTTCGGAGCTGGTACCCAGGATCTGCACCACGAAGTTACCGGTAGGCTGGCTGGTGTACCAGCTGCTGCCGGCGGCGCCGGCCTTGGCTACGGTCACAGGTTTTTCAGCAGGCTTGGCGGCAGGCGCTGGTTTGGCCACCGGCGCCGGGGCTACTGGCTTCGCAGCTGGCGCTGGCTTGGCGGTAGCGACCTGAGCAGGCGCAGGCGTCGGAGCCGGCTTGGCAGCTGGCTGACCCGCCGGCACGCCCGCAGGTGGCGCGGTGGTGGTCACGGTCGGCGGCGTGGCGCTGGAACCCTCTACCGGCACACCGTCGTCGCCTTCGGAAATGCCGCCGGCTTCTTCGGCGAGCGGGCCGCGCATCACTGGCTGGCCAACCATCGGCAAGTTGGTCGGTTGGCCGGAGTTGGCGAACTCAACGTTCGGTGTAGGCTTGCCCAGTGGCAACTGCGCCTGTTCGGTTGGCGCGCCAGCGGTGGTCGGGGCCTTGTTGCGACCTGGAATCAACCAGGCGGCGGCGACAGCGACCACGACAACGGCAGAAATTGCCAATACGTGCTTCTTAGGCATAGTGAACCCCATCTTTGGACGCTTGACCGCAGAGCGGCTGGCAATCATGGCTTCGATCATGGCATCGCGGGCAACCTGGTTGATGGTGCCAGGCCAGCCGTCGGAGCTTTCGTGAATATCAGAGATCTGCGAAGCAGAGAAAAGTTCGATGCCCTGCCCTGCGCCTTCCAGCCGTTGGGCGAGGTATTCGCGGGTTTCTTCTTCTTCGTAAGGCTGCAGTTCGATGACGTGGAACAGCTCCTGCTCGCCGCTGATCTGCTCAAGTTCGGCAATCAGCGAAGACTCGCCGAACAGGAACACATGCGGACGACCTTCAGGCGTACCGGCCGCCAGGGCCAGCAACGCTTCCAGGGCGGATTCGTCGAGCTGCTCGGCGTCGTCCACCAGCAGGTAGACTTCCTGGCCGGTCAGGCCCAGTTGCACCACTTGCTTGAGGATCGCATTCGGCTCGGCAGTGGACACGTCCAGGGCCTGGGCCACTTGGCGCAACACGCCCGCCGCATCACCGGCACCACGGGCGGAAACCACCACGCTCTGCACCGATTGCTTGTTGGTGCTGGCCACCAGCGCCTGGCGCAGCAAAGTCTTGCCGCTGCCCAGAGGGCCGGTGACCACCAGCAACAGCTGGCTGTAGCGCGCGAGGTGGTGCAACTGCCCGAGCACCGGCTTGCGTTGCGCAGGGAAAAATTTGAAACCAGGCACCCGTGGAGCAAAAGGGTCGTGGCTTAACTGGTAATGGCCGAGGAACGCCTCGTCGGCATGCAAACTAGTCATCGGGATCTTATTAACCTTTAAGCTGGGCCAGGGCGCGGTAATCCGCTCCCAGCGTGGCCTGTAAAATCTCTTTCGGATAATCGTCGGTCACCACCGCTTCGCCCATTCGGCGCAACAGCACCAGTCGCAGTCGACCGTCGATCACTTTCTTGTCTATTGCCATATGTTCGAGAAAATCTGCCTCAGTCATCTCTTCAGGAGGAATGACCGGCAACCCGGCGCGCTGGAACAGGCGGATCCCGCGATCACGCTCCTGGGCGCTGATCCAGCCCAGGCGTTGCGACATCTCCAATGCCATCACCGTGCCAGCCGCTACGGCCTCTCCATGCAACCACACACCATAGCCCATGTGAGTCTCGATCGCATGGCCGAAGGTGTGGCCAAGGTTCAACGTAGCGCGTACGCCCGACTCACGTTCGTCGGCATTCACCACCAACGCCTTGGCAGCGCAGGAGCGGGAAATCGCTTCGGTCAGCGCCACCTGGTCGAGGGAGCGCAGGGCGTCGACATGCTCTTCAAGCCAGGTCAGGAACGGCTCGTCGCAGATAAGGCCGTACTTGATGACTTCCGCCAGGCCCGCCGACAGCTCTCGGGGCGGCAGGGTGTTGAGGGTGGCGGTGTCAATCAGCACCACATTCGGCTGATAGAACGCACCGACCATGTTCTTGCCCAGCGGGTGGTTGATGCCGGTCTTGCCGCCCACCGACGAATCGACCTGGGACAGCAACGTGGTCGGTACCTGGATAAAGTCCACGCCGCGCTGGTAGCAGGCGGCCGCGAAGCCGGCCATGTCGCCGATCACTCCGCCACCCAGCGCTACTACGGTGGTGCGACGGTCATGACGGGCAGTCAGCAGGCCATCAAAGATCAGTTGCAGGGTTTCCCAGGTCTTGAAGGCCTCGCCGTCGGGCAACACCACCGAGATCACCGAATACGCCGCGAGGCTGCGGCTCAGACGCTCAAGATACAGCGGCGCGACCGTTTCATTGGAGATGATCGCCACTTGCCGCCCGGCAATATGCGGGGCAAGCAACTCGGGCTGGTCCAACAAACCTTCGCCAATATGGATCGGGTAGCTGCGCTCGCCAAGATCGACCTTAAGTGTCTGCATGTGTCCCCGCGTTGAAGATGAAAGCAGGCGTATTGCCCTACGTTAACGTTGTCGGCAACGTCGGGATCTGACGCTGCCTGATGGCTCTACGCCACAACTCGGACGGTCATGACGCGCCGCCGAGAATAGCGCATTTCGGCTCTGGCTTTAACGGGGTGGCAACTGCGCCAGGCGCTCAAGAATGTCGAGAACGACCATTCGTGGCGGCCGCTCATCGGTTTCCACCACCAGATCGGCGATTTCCCGATACAGCGGATCGCGCAGCGTCAGCAGGTCCCGCAGGGTTTTTGCCGGGTCGGCGGTACGCAACAACGGGCGATTGCGATCGCGAGCGGTGCGGCCCACCTGCTGTTCGACAGAAGCGTGCAGATAAACCACGCGACCTCCGGCATGCAGTGCCCGACGATTCTCATCACGCATCACCGCGCCGCCGCCGGTGGCCAATACCACGCCGTCACAGCCACACAGCTCGGCAATCATCGCCTGCTCGCGGTCGCGAAAGCCCAGTTCGCCTTCCTTATCGAAGATCCACGGGATATTGGCGCCCGTGCGCAATTCAATTTCCTTATCGGAGTCTTTGAATGGCAGGCGCAGCTCTTTGGCCAGCAAACGGCCGATGGTGCTTTTTCCAGCCCCCATCGGTCCAACAAGAATCAAATTTCGCACAGAATCAACGACTCACAGCAATCGCCTGGTTATTCATAATACGCGGAGTCAGGAACACCAGCAGCTCGGATTTTTTCTCCGAAACCACATCCCGCCGGAAAAGGCGGCCAAGATACGGCACATCGCCCAAAAATGGCACTTTATCTACCACTTTGCTTTGAGTATTGGAGAAAACTCCACCAATCACGATGGTCTCGCCGTCCCTCACCAGCACCTTGGCGTTAACCTCGTTTTTCTTGATCGGCGGCACGTCATTGAGTTTGTTCAGGTAGTCAGGCTCGTCCTTGGTGACCTTGACCTCCATGTTCACCCAGCCGTCCGGGGTGATTTGCGGGGTCACTTCCAGTGATAGCGAGGCTTCCTTGAATGACACCGAGGTAGCACCGGTGGAGCTGGATTCCTGGTAGGGAATCTCGGTGCCCTTGAGGATTCGTGCGGTTTCCTTGTCGGAAGTGACGACCTTGGGCTGCGAGACGATTTCACCGTTACCGGTTTTTTCCATGGCGGTGAGCTCCAGGTCCAGCAACAGGTTGTCGGTGATAAAGGCGATGCCCAGGCCGGCGCTGCCGTTGACCGTACCCAGGTCCACAAACGGCGAGCTGGGCGGGTTTTCAGGCGGCTCGGCGCCTTCGGCCAGCGGTTTCCTGATCCCGCCAGCACTCCAGTTACCCCGATTGACCTGCCCACCCCAGCGCACGCCAAGGCTTTTGTCGTAATCCACATTGGCCTCAACGATCCGAGCCTCGATCATCACCTGCCTTACCGGAATATCCAGTTGCGCCACAATCTTGCGCAGCTCCTCCAGCCGCTCCTGGGTCTGGTAGGCGATGATGTTGTTGGTGCGATCATCCACCGCCACCGAGCCGCGCTCATCGGTGGCACCTTCCAGGCCCACGGCCGACTGAAACAGCTTGGCCAGGTCCGAAGCCTTGGCGTAATTCACTTGCAGCAGCTCACGTCGCAGCGGTGCCAGCTCGGTCATTTGCTTGCGCGACTCCAGCACCAGCAACTCGCGGGCGGCCAACTCCTCGGCCGGCGCGACCAGCAGCACATTGGCCGTCACACGTTTATCCAGCCCCTTGGTTTGCAGCACCAGATCCAGCGCCTGATCCCAAGGCACGTCCTTGAGGCGCAAGGTGATCGAACCCTGCACGTCGTCGCTGGCCACCAGGTTGAGGCCGGCAACGTCGGCAATCTGCTGCAACACCGCGCGCAGTTCGATGTTCTGGAAGTTGAGGGACAGCTTGTCACCGGTAAATGCCACGCGCTCGGTACTCAGGGGCGTATTACCAGGTGGCGGCAGGTGAATCAGGTCGATTCGATTGGGCACAGCGATGACCATCGGTGCCGTGAACGCTATCCATAGCGCCACACCGAAGGACGAAAAAGTCCTTTTCATTGTTTGTTTCCGTTATGAGTTCACGTTCAGTGCAAGGGTTTGCGAGCGTTCCAGCCAAGCGCCCTGGCCATCCGGAAAAAGCTCGGCCAGTTCGACATGGGAGTCGTGGATTGCCGTGATGCGCCCGTGGTCCGGCCCCAGGTAATCGCCGATTGCCAACCGATAGACAGACGACGCGCCGCGCAGCAGCACGAAGGTTTGTGTACCAAGGGACAAGGTTCCAACCATTTCAAACTGATCCAGGGCGACGCTTTCAAGGACTCCGCGCGGCCTGGCGAAATCAGGTCCCGCGGCCGGTCGCCCAGCGGGCCGCACCATCTGACGAGAGGGCGACTGAAAAGGATCGCGCAAGGATGAAAAATCGTAGGCAACTGGCTCGGCGAGCGCCGGCGACGGTGGGTGCAAATCAGCCTCCAGATCATCACCCGCTTGATGGTTGTAGCGATAAGTCTTCGCCACCAGGCTGAGGCGCAACCCTGAGGGATCAACGTGGCTGAACGCCAAGTCATGCACCGTGATAATCCTTGGCATGCCCGCCATGCCGTTGATGAACGCCGCCAGATCGTGAAAGGCTCCGGTGACACCTATCTGCATGGGCGACTCGATGTACAGGGTGCGAGGCTGGTCATCCAGCAGGTCGATGGCTTCCAGCACCAAGCCATTGGTTGCACTCAGGCGGCCAATGTCTTCAAGCAGGCCGGGCACTTCGGTCTCGGCAGGCAGCTGCCGCAAAAGGTTGGTCAAACGGCCTTGCATCGTGCTGAGGTCGCGGGCCTGAGACTCCATCCCGGCAACCTGGACGGTCTTTAACGCAACCTGCTGCTCAAGCGCCACTTCCTGCACTTCCAGCTGGCGCAATTGCTCTCGCGCCCCGCTCAAGTAGAAGCTGTTGCCCGCTATCCACAGCAGGCAAACCACCGCACCACCCAGCAAAGCCTTGCCCGGCAGCGGCCAGTCGGCGGCGTTTCGGTAGAGCTGGGCGATGTCGAGTTCCGTCAGCCTTGGCAGGCCTGACGCCCCTCTCATTGGCCTGCCTCATCCGAATGACCATGGCGAACCGTCAACTGAAAGCCATTGCCGTCGCCCGCTTGCGCGCCGCGAACCCGTTGAAGCCGGGGCGACTGCAAGGCGTCGGCAGCCTCGAGACCACGCATGAACTGAGCAACGTCCTGGTTCGATTCGGCAGTGCCGCTGATCGAGACAGAACCACCATCAACGCTGACTTCACGCAATTGCACACCTTCCGGCACGGCACGGGCCAGTTGATCCAGCAACTGAGCACCCGCCGAACGGTCGTCCTGCAAACCCTGCACAACTTTCATCCGCTCCATCAACTGCTGGCGTTGCTCATGCAGCTCGTCGATCGCTTTCATTCGCGAGTCGAGCCCGGTCACGCCCTGGCTCAACTGGCTGTTGCGGGCCAATTGCCGATCAATTGCGCGATCGATCACCTGGTCTGCCAGCCACACCGCAATCAGCGCCACAGCCGCAGCACCCAGCAAGAACACCAGAAAATACTTGCGCCGCCGCTCATTCCGTTCTGCGCGCCACGGCAGCAGGTTGATTCGTGTCATCAGTCGAAACTCCTCAGGGCCAACCCGCAGGCCACTCCCATTCCCTGGGCATCCACGGCCCATTGCGCGCCATCGACACGACGGCCCGGCGTGATGCTGTCCGAAGCCTGCCTGCCCGCGCGAGCCAATGCAAATGCTTCGACATCCACGATCCGCGTCCCCAGGCCCGCCAGGGCCAAAACCGCCTCACGGGCCTCGACCTGTTCCTTGAGGCAGGCGACAAGCAGCACATCGACGCACTGAGGATCACGGGACGAAGGGCCCTGCACCTGAAAGTCGATGGCCACATCCTCCAACGGATAAGGAATGTACTGGTCTGCTTCCGAGTAGATTCGACGCACCATTTCAGCCTCAGTGAGCCCTGCGTCCATCTCGAGCACACGGGTAATCACCGAAGGCCCGGCGACGGCGACGGCGGCATGTCGGAGCGAGGTATGCGCCTGTACCAGCGCCCTGGACAGTGCCTGTGCGACGGCATCAAAGTCCATCACGCTGCTGTCGACCACCGCATGGGCCGGCAACTGCTGCGTGGCGTAACCCCGGACGCTGTAGCCGACGCCTGAAACCTCCAGTTCCACCAGCTTGATGCCGGCGTCATTGATGTCGATACCCAGGACGGCATCGGCTTTTCGCCTGAAAAATCCCTTTCTCATAAAACTCCCCAAAACTTTCCCTGTCTTATGGACTGATTGTTGCCAGGCTTCCTGCATTCGGTCGGCTTGTGTGAGCGGCACGAATGACGCCCGAAGCCGAAAAATGCTTTAATGCCCAGCGTTTTTTCCCGCGTTTATCTGCTGGCCGGGCCGATCCACCGCTTGCCGTGCATGCCCCGACGCCTAACCCATTCTTTTCCTTGGAAATCCAAAAGCCTTGATTCGTCTGCTGAAGTTTTTCGGGTACTCCATTGTCGCGATCGTCTGCGGGCTGATGCTCGTGCTCAGCGGGGCCTATCTCTACCTTAGTCCGGGTTTGCCCTCCGTAGAGGCCCTGAGAAGTATCCAGTTGCAGATTCCTTTGCGGGTCTACAGCAGCGATGAAAAACTGATCGCGGAGTTCGGCGAAATGCGCCGCACCCCGATCCGTTTCGCCGACATTCCACCCAATTTCATCAACGCCCTGCTGTCGGCTGAAGACGATAATTTCGCCAACCACTATGGCGTTGACCCAAGCAGCCTGGTGCGCGCCGCCACGCAATTGGTAAAAAGCGGACACATTCAGTCCGGTGGCAGCACCATCACCATGCAGGTCGCGAAGAACTTCTTCCTCACCAGCGAACGCAGCTTTTCCCGCAAGGCCACGGAAATTCTCCTGGCGTTGCAGATCGAACGTCAGCTGACCAAGGACGAGATCCTTGAGCTGTACGTCAACAAGATCTACCTCGGCAACCGTGCCTACGGCATCGAGGCGGCTTCCCAGGTTTACTACGGCAAGTCGATTCGTGACGCCAGCCTGGCGCAGATGGCGATGATTGCCGGCCTGCCCAAGGCGCCTTCGCGCTTCAACCCGCTGGCCAACCCGGCGCGCAGCAAAGAGCGCCGCGACTGGATCCTGGGCCGCATGTACAAGCTGGGCAAAATCGACCAGGCCGCGTACGAAAGTGCCGTGGCAGAGCCGTTGAACGCCAGCTATCACGTGCCGACGCCGGAAGTGAACGCACCTTATATCGCCGAAATGGCCCGTGCCGAGATGGTCGGCCGTTATGGCAGCGAGGCGTACACCGAAGGCTTCCGCGTGACCACGACGATTCCTAGCAACCTGCAGGAAATCGCCAACAAGTCAGTACACGATGGCCTGGTCGCCTACGACCAGCGTCACGGCTACCGCGGCCCCGAATCTCGCCTGCCGGGCAAGACCCTCAGCGCCTGGACCGTTGAGCTGGGCAAACAACGCCCGATCAGCGGCCTTGAGCCCGCCATCGTCACCCAGGTGAAGAAAGATGGCGTGCAGGTACTGACCCGCACCGGCGAAGAACATGTGTCGTGGGACAGCATGAAATGGGCCCGCCCGTTCCTGAACACCAACAGCATGGGTGCGATGCCCAAGCAGCCGTCGGACGTGGCCCAGGTCGGCGACCTGATTCGTGTGCAGCGCCAGAAAGACGACAGTCTGAAATTCAGCCAGGTGCCCGTGGCACAGGGCGCCCTGGTGTCCCTTGACCCGCAGAACGGTGCGGTTCGCGCCCTGGTCGGCGGGTTTGCCTTCGAGCAGAGCAACTACAACCGCGCCACCCAAGCCAAGCGCCAGCCGGGCTCCAGCTTCAAGCCGTTCATCTACAGCGCCGCCCTGGATAACGGCTACACCGCCGCCAGCCTGGTCAACGATGCACCGATCGTGTTTGTCGACGAGTACCTGGACAAGGTCTGGCGCCCGAAGAACGACACCAACACCTTCCTCGGCCCGATCCGCGTCCGCGAAGCGCTGTACAAGTCGCGTAACCTGGTGTCGATCCGCCTGCTACAGGCAATGGGCGTCGGCAAAACCATCGACTACATCACCCGCTTCGGCTTCAACAAGTCGGACCTGCCGCCCAACCTGTCCCTGGCACTGGGTACCGCCACGCTGACGCCAATGGAAATCGCCACCGGCTGGAGCACCTTTGCCAACGGCGGCTACAAGATCACGCCGTACCTGATCGACAAGATCGAAAGCCGTAACGGCGAAACCCTGTTCACCGCCAACCCGCCACGGGTACCGGGCGACGTGGTCAATGGCGTCGCAGCCACTGACGGCCAGGCAGCACCGACCAACGGCGGCATCACCATCGAGCCGACACCAGGCGAAGCCCCGGCAGCGGGTGCACCTGCCGCGCCGCAAGCGCCTGCCGTGGCCGAACGTATTGTGGATGGCCGCACCACCTACATCCTCAACAGCATCCTGGAAGACGTGATCAAGAAGGGGACTGGTCGTCGCGCCCTGGCCTTGGGCCGCGCGGACATCGCCGGCAAGACCGGTACCACCAACGACTCCAAGGATGCATGGTTCTCGGGCTACAACGCCGACTACGTGACCACGGTATGGACCGGTTACGACCAGCCGGAAAGCCTCGGTCGCCGGGAGTTCGGCGGCACCGTCGCGCTGCCGATCTGGATGAGCTACATGGGTGCTGCGCTTAAGGATATGCCGCCGCATACCCAGCCGGAGCCGGAAGGCATTCTCAGCTTGCGGATCGACCCGGTCAGCGGTCGTGCGGCAGCGCCGAGCACGCCGAATGCGTACTTTGAGCTGTTCAAGAGCGAGGACACGCCGCCGTCGGTCAACGAGTTGGGCAATGGTGTTGCACCGGGCAGCCCGCTGCCGGCGGATGAGGCGGCACCGATCGATTTGTTCTAACCCTGACCCGCGGGATGGACGCAGATCCAATGTGGGAGCGGGCTTGCCTCGCGAAGGCGGAGTATCAGGCTCAGATGGGCCGACTGACACACCGCCTTCGCGAGGCAAGCCCACTCCCACATTTGGATCACCGCAAGGCTCGAGCTAATTGCCAGCCACAAAAAAAGCCCCGACTCGCAAGAGCCGGGGCTTTTTGTTGGTGCGCTACAACGGCTTAGCCGTTGAACACATCGTCCACGCTTTGCAGCGGGTAGTTCTTCGGATACGGCAGGGTAGCCACACCGGTCTCGATCGCAGCTTTAGCCACGGCATCGGAGATCAGCGTGATCAGGCGCTTGTCCATTGGTTTCGGGATGATGTACTCACGACCGAATTCCAGTTTGGCACCACCGTAGGCATCACATACATCCTGAGGCACCGGCAGCTTGGCCAGTTCGCGCAGGGCGTTGGCCGCAGCTACTTTCATCTCTTCGTTGATGCGCTTGGCGCGAACGTCCAGGGCACCACGGAAGATGAACGGGAAGCCCAGTACGTTGTTGACCTGGTTCGGGTAGTCCGAACGGCCGGTGGCCATGATCACGTCGTCACGGGTGGCGTGGGCCAGTTCCGGGGAGATTTCCGGATCCGGGTTGGAGCACGCGAACACGATCGGGTTGGCTGCCATGGACTTGAGGCCTTCGGCGCTCAGCAGGTTCGGGCCGGACAGGCCAACGAACACGTCTGCACCGTCAAGGGCGTCAGCCAGTGTACGCTTGGAGGACGGATGCGCGAACATCGCCTTGTACTGGTTCAGGTCGGTACGCTCGGACTGAATCACGCCCTTGCTGTCGACCATGTAGATGTTTTCCAGCTTGGCGCCCATGCTCACGATCAACTTCATGCAGGAGATGGCCGCAGCGCCGGCGCCCAGGCAAACAATCTTGGCTTCGCCGAGGGTTTTGCCAGCGATTTCCAGGGCGTTGATCATGCCGGCCGCGGTAACGATCGCGGTGCCGTGCTGGTCATCGTGAAATACCGGGATGTCGCACTGTTCGATCAGGGCCTTTTCGATCTCGAAGCACTCAGGTGCCTTGATGTCTTCCAGGTTGATGCCACCGAAGGTGATGGAGATGCGCTTTACGGTGTCGATGAAAGCCTGCGGGCTTTCGGAATCAACTTCGATGTCGAATACGTCAATGCCGGCGAAGCGCTTGAACAGCACGCCTTTACCTTCCATGACTGGCTTGGAAGCCAACGGGCCGAGGTTACCCAGGCCGAGGATCGCGGTGCCATCAGAGATCACTGCAACCAGGTTGCCTTTGCCGGTGTACTTGTAGGCCAGTTCAGGATCCCGGGCGATTTCACGTACGGGCTCGGCAACGCCAGGGCTGTAGGCCAGCGACAGGTCGCGGGCGGTGGCAGTGGCTTTGGTGAGCTCTACACTCAGCTTTCCTGGACGAGGATGGGCATGATATTCGAGAGCGGCAGTTTTCAAATCAGACATATCGGCATTCCGCTTTTACTGTTGGTCGACGGACCGCCGAGGATACGCGTGTCGCAAAGTCCCTACAAGACTGGGCAGTCACAGGTGTCAAGAGCCCTGCCCTACGACTTTTGGCCAAGAGCCACGGGATACAAGGGCTCAACTGTTCACAATCGCACTAAAAAATGTCTACAATTTTTTTCTTACGGCACCCGCTGAAGCATGCTTGGATCAGTCAGTGGCAGCAGCCAGCGTGCCTGGTCATTTTTCAGGGCGCCGCGCCGGGAACGGCCCTGCACCCAGCCGCGCGCTTCGATGGACTGACCCTGCAAACCCTTCAACAGCGTGCTGTCGAACGTGGCCATCAGATTGGGTGCAATGCGTAATACCAATGAGCCCCGCAACTCAATCCAGAGGCCGCCGCGATTGCGTTCGATTTTGCTCACCTGGCCGCTGACCACGGCAAAGCCCGAGCGCCGGATCTTCGCCGCGTCCACCACCGACGACTGGCGCCACACCCCCAACCGGGCCTGCCGGGCGCTGCGTTCGGCGGCTTGCTGGCAGGCGACCAGTTCCACATTCGGCGCGACTGCCACCTGGAAACCCAGGCCTTCGGCGAGCAACTGCGCCTCCAGATTTGCGCCATTGGCGCCGTAAAGATGGGCCAGGGTGCGACCGTAACGGTCCTTGCTCTCCTGGCCAGGCACCACGCCAACTCGCCCGCCGTTCGCGTCCACCAGGCTTTGCAAGCGCTCGCGGGCGGCCACGGCGAAAGGCTCGTCAGTGCGTCCCTTCTTGCCGGTTTCCGGGGCATTTACGCCGATCATGCGTACGCTGCGGCCATCCTTGAGGCGCACCGTGTCGCCATCCACCACTCGCTGCACATCGAAGGTAGCGACATTGCCGGGCGCCGGGCAGAACACCTCGGCCTGGGCCGGCGCCAGCCAAATCGCAGACACAAAAAAGGCGCCCACAAGGGGCGCCTTTTTTATCAACAAAGAAAAGCCAAACAGGCTTTTCAAGCCGATCGCCTTACTCAGCTTCTGGAGCTGGAGCAGCAGTTTTAGCTGCGCCGAAAGCACCGAAACGGGTCTTGAAGCGATCAACACGGCCGCCAATATCCAGAGTCTTCTGCTTACCGGTGTAGAACGGGTGGCACTCGTTGCACACGTCGATTGGCAGAGCTTTGCCGAAAGTCGAACGGGTTTCAAACTTGTTACCGCAGCTGCAGGTAACGTCGATGGCAACATAGTTTGGATGGATATCGGCTTTCATGGTGTATTCCTCAGGCTAGCGTGCCGCCAATCAACACTATTGTTGAATACCGCACGTAATTAGGCCGCGGATTCTACCAGACCTTTTTAAACGCGCAAGAAGCACTGCGGCCCCTTTCATCAGAAAAGCGCGGCATACCCAACACCCTGTGGGAGCCGGGCTTGCCCGCGATGCAGGCGCTGCGGTGCCTCAGGTGCACTGTGTCGATACTATCGCGGGCAAGCCCGGCTCCCACATCCACCGCCGGTCTGCTAGGCTCCCGCCCTTCTTCGCCGCCCGTCATATGAGAACCCCCGCGTGCCCGACGCCATTTTGCGCCTCGCCCTGCCCTCGCCCCTGCGCCGCCTGTTCGATTATCGGGCTCCTGCCGGTGTATTGCGGTCGCAGTTGCAGCCCGGCATGCGCGTGCGCGTGCCGTTTGGCCGGCGGGAGATGATCGGCATTCTGGTGGAAGTCGCCGATCACAGCGAAGTGCCCGCCGAGAAGCTCAAGCCCGCCGTGGCGATCCTCGACGCCACGCCGCCGCTGCCACCCGCGCTGTTCAAGCTGTGCCTGTGGACCTCGCAGTATTACCAGCACAGCCTGGGCGACACCTTGAGCTGGGCGCTGCCGGTGTTGTTGCGCCAGGGCGAGTTGGCCGAGGCGCGCCAGGAGCGTTTCTGGTCGATGGTGCCCGGGGCGCGCATGGATGACCCGCGCATCGCCCGCGCCCCGCGCCAGCGTGAAGCTTTGGCAACCCTGGCCCAGCATCCCCACGGCGTCGCCCATCAGCTGTTAAGCAAGCTGATGCTGAGTAAGGACAGCCTGGATTTGCTACTCGCCAAAGGCTTGGTGCAAGTGGAGATCCGCAAGCACGCCCCCGGCGAACGCCACGAACACTGGCTGGCCCAGCCGGAGCTGCCGCTCAATCCGGAACAACGCGCCGCCTATGAAGCGATTCGTGCCGGCTTCGACAGCTTCCACGCGTTCCTGCTGGCGGGCGTCACCGGCAGCGGCAAGACCGAAGTCTATTTACAACTGATCCGCGAAACCCTCGAGGCCGGCAAACAGGCGTTGGTATTGATCCCCGAGATCAACCTCGGCCCGCAAACCCTGGCGCGCTTCGAGCAGCGCTTCAACGCGCGCATCGCCCTGGTGCACTCGGCGGTCAACGACCGCGAGCGCCTGGAATCCTGGCTTGCCGCCCGGGACGGCGAGGCCGACATTATTATTGGTACCCGCTCGGCGCTGTTCACGCCGATGAAAAATCCCGGGCTGATCATCATCGACGAAGAACACGACGGCTCCTATAAACAGCAGGAAGGCCTGCGCTACCACGCCCGCGACCTGGCGCTGGTACGCGCCCGCCAGGAAAACATCCCGATTGTGCTGGGTTCGGCCACGCCCTCCCTCGAAAGCCTGCACAACGCCTACACCGGGCGCTACGGCCTGCTGCGCCTCAACGAGCGCGCCGGTGGCGCCAAGCAGCCACGCTTCCTGCGCCTGGATGTGAAAAGTCGTCCACTGGACAGCGGTATTTCCGGGCCGATGCAACAAGCCATCGGCCAAACCCTCGCGGCGGGCCAGCAAGTGCTGGTGTTCCTTAACCGCCGGGGTTTTGCGCCGACGTTGCTGTGCCACGACTGCGGCTGGATGTCCGAGTGCAAGCGCTGCGACGCGCGAATGACCGTCCACCAGCGTTCCGGCGAGCTGCGCTGCCATCACTGCGGCCATGTGGAACGGGTGCCACGTCACTGCCCGCAGTGCGGCAAGGTCGACTTGCGCCCGGTGGGCGCAGGCACCGAGCGCGCCGAGGAGCGGCTGGGCATTCTGTTCCCGGATTACCCGGTGCTGCGGGTCGACCGTGACAGTACGTCGCGCAAGGACGCGATGAATCAGCTGTTCGCCACGATCCAGAAGGGCCAGCCGTGCATTTTGGTGGGCACACAGATGCTTGCCAAAGGGCATCACTTCCCACGGGTGACCCTGGTGTCGATCCTGGATGCCGACGGCGGGTTGTTCTCCGGGGATTTCCGCGCCAGCGAACGCATGGCACAGCTGATCGTGCAGGTCGCAGGCCGTGCCGGGCGGGCTGAAGAGCCAGGCAAGGTGATCATCCAGACACACCTGGCCGACCACCCATTGCTGATTCAACTGACAGAGCAAGGTTACTTTGCCTTCGCCGAGCAGGCCTTGAGCGAACGCCGCTCGGCCGGCTTGCCGCCGTTTGCGCATCTGGCGCTGCTGCGGGCCGAGGCGCACAAGCCGGGGCAGGCTGAAGGTTTCCTGGATGAAGCGTGCAGCGAGGCTGAACGTTTGCTTGGGGGACTGGGTCTGACCGGGATCGAACTGCTCGGCCCGGTGCCCGCCCCCATGGAACGTCGCGCCGGGCGTTACCGTGCCCAGCTACTCTTGCAAGCCAGTGCCCGCGCCCCGCTGCATCGTCTATTAAGCATCTGGTTACTTGCGCTGGAGCAAATGCCCAGTGGTCGCCAGGTGAGATGGTCGTTGGACGTAGACCCGGTAGAT
>NZ_JAXCIS010000040.1:0-4753 GCF_034044025.1 Pseudomonas sp. SED1 | reverse complement strand
CTCCCACATTAAAGCAGAGCGGTTCCTGCGTAAGCCTTACAGGATATAACGAGACAGATCTTCGTTCTGCGCCAATTCGCCCAAGTGGCTGTTGACGTAGTCGGCGTCGATCTTGATCGCCTCGCCATTCTGCGCGCCCGCCATGTCGCCGGCACTGAAGGAAACTTCCTCCAGCAGGCGCTCCAGCAAGGTGTGCAAACGACGGGCACCGATGTTCTCGGTCTTCTCGTTGACCTGCCAGGCGATCTCGGCCAAACGCTTGATGCCGTCCGGCAGGAACTCAATGGCCAAGCCTTCGGTTTTCAGCAGTTCGCGGTATTGCTCGGTCAACGACGCATGCGGCTCGCTGAGGATGCGTTCGAAGTCGCCCGGCGTCAGCGCTTTCAGCTCAACGCGAATCGGCAGGCGGCCTTGCAGCTCCGGCACCAGGTCGCTCGGCTTGCTCAGGTGGAACGCACCGGAAGCGATAAACAGGATGTGGTCGGTCTTGACCATGCCCAGCTTGGTGTTGACGGTGCAGCCTTCGATCAGCGGCAGCAGGTCGCGCTGCACGCCTTCGCGGGAGACATCGACGCCGCCGGAATTACCGCGCTTGGCCACCTTGTCGATCTCGTCGATAAACACGATGCCGTGCTGCTCGACCGCTTCCAGGGCCTTGGCCTTGAGTTCTTCCTCATTCACCAGGCGCCCGGCCTCTTCGTCGCGCACCAGTTTCAGTGCTTCCTTCACCTTGAGCTTGCGGCTTTTCTTCTTGCCCTTGCCCATGTTGGCGAACAGGTTCTGCAACTGGCTGGTCATTTCTTCCATGCCAGGCGGTGCGGAGATGTCGACGCCGGACACTTCGGCGACTTCGATCTCGATTTCCTTGTCGTCCAGCTGGCCTTCACGCAGGCGCTTGCGGAACAGCTGGCGGGTGTTGGAATCCGAGCTCGGTGCCGCGTCTTCGTTGAAACCCATGCGTGCCGGTGGCAGCAGGGCGTCGAGGATGCGTTCTTCGGCGGCGTCTTCGGCGCGATGGCTGACCTTGGTCATTTCCTGTTCGCGCAGCAGCTTCAGGGCAGCGTCGGCCAGGTCACGAATGATCGATTCGACGTCACGGCCCACGTAGCCCACTTCGGTGAACTTGGTGGCTTCGACCTTGATGAACGGAGCGTTGGCCAGTTTGGCCAGGCGCCGGGCGATCTCGGTTTTACCGACACCGGTCGGGCCTATCATCAGGATGTTCTTGGGGGTTACTTCAACGCGCAATTCTTCGGGCAGCTGCATCCGGCGCCAGCGGTTACGCAGGGCGATGGCAACGGCGCGCTTGGCATCGTCCTGGCCGATGATATGGCGATTGAGTTCATGGACGATTTCGCGGGGAGTCATGGACATAGTAATTGGCGGTCCTCAAGCGGGAATAAGCCTGCGGCTTATTCGGCGAGGTCCTGCTCCTCAATGGTCAGGTTGTGGTTGGTGAAGACGCAGATGTCGCCAGCGATACCCAAGGCAGTCTCGACAATTTCCCGGGCCGACAGGTCGGTTTTCTTCAACAGGGCGCTGGCTGCGGCCTGGGCATAGCCACCGCCGGAACCCATGGCGATCAGGCCTTCTTCGGGTTCAACCACGTCGCCGTTGCCGGTGATGATCAGCGAGGCGTCTTTGTTGGCGACGGCCAACATGGCTTCGAGGCGGCTGAGGGAGCGGTCGGTGCGCCATTCTTTGGCGAGTTCGACGGCGGCACGGACCAAGTGGCCCTGGTGCTTCTCAAGTTGGCCTTCAAAGCGCTCGAACAGGGTAAAGGCGTCAGCGGTGGCGCCGGCAAAACCAGCGAGGACCTGGCCGTGGTACAGGCGACGGACTTTTTTCGCGTTGCCTTTCATCACGGTATTGCCAAGTGAAACCTGGCCGTCGCCGCCCATGACGACTTTGCCGTGGCGGCGAACTGAAACGATGGTGGTCAAGGGGAGAGTCTCCACGCTGCGGGGCGAAAATGCCCTGATGGAACTCATATGGGGGTGGCGGGGGGGATTTCAACTGTAGGACGGGAGGGCGGACGAGTGGTGTTTATGTGTCGGTCTCGGTCCTGACGGCGATGAAAATCAAATGTGGGAGCGGGCTTGCTCGCGAATGCGGTGTGTCAGTCACTGGAAATATTGACTGATCTGGCGCCTTCGCGAGCAAGCCCGCTCCCACATGGGTACTGCTGTGTGTTCGGAATCAGCGGCTCTGGCGTTGTTGTAACAACAGGTTGCTAAACCCTGCACCCGCCAGTTGTTTCTGCGCCACGGTCAGCTGTTCACGGTTGCTGAACGGCCCTACCAGCACGCGATACCAGGTCGCATCTTTAACCGTCCCGGACTCCACCGTCACCGCCTGCCCCAGCAGAATGATCTGCGCACGCACGCGATCCGCATCCGCCTGTTTTGGGAACGAGCCCGCCTGCAGGAAGAATTTGGTCACCGGCGCTGCCTTGGTCGTGGCAACGGGTGGCGGTGGCGGCGGGGTAATCCCGGCCAATGCTGCCTGGGCCCGTGCGGTGTCGATTTTCGCCGCTTCCGCCGGAGTCACAGGTGTGGTCGGCACAGGCTGCGGCGTCGGCAGGGTTTTCTCCGGCACGGCGTCCGGCGGCACGATCACTTCCGATTCCGGCAGCAATGTGTAGAAGTCGTACTTCGGCTTCACCGGCGCAGTCGGGCTCGGGACGGTCTTGTTCGCTTCGGCCATTTTCGTCGCCCTCTGCTGCTCTTGCTTGACCCGTTTGACGTCATCGCCCTTGCCCGGGTCCAGCTTCATCAGGAACACGACAAACGCGCCGACCGTCAGGCCGATCGCCATCCACAACCAGCCCGGAATAGGTTTCTTCGCAGGTGCCTGGTAGCGGCTGGCGCCGCGCTTGGGTGCAGGTTTTTTCTTGGCAGCCAACTTACATACGCTCCAGAGTTTCCAGGCCCAACAATTCCAGGCCTTGCTTGAGGGTCCGTCCTGCCAGTGCGGCGAGGCGCAGGCGGCTCTGCTTTTGAGCTTCGTCGTCTGCGGTCAGGATCGGGCAGTTCTCGTAGAAGCTGGAGAACAAACCGGCGACTTCGTACAAATAGGTGCAGAGGATGTGCGGCGTGCCTTTCTCGCCGACGCTGTTCAGCACTTCGCCGAATTGCGCCAGCTTGGCCGCCAGTTCCTGCTCGTGTGGCGCTTCAAGGTTGATCTGGCCTTCGACTTCACTGAAGTCCTTGCCCAGCTTGCGGAACACACCGGCCACCCGGGTGTAGGCATACAGCAGGTACGGCGCGGTGTTGCCTTCGAAGTTGAGCATCAGCTCGAAGTTGAAGCTGTAGTCGCTGGTGCGGTGCTTGGACAGGTCGGCGTATTTCACCGCGCCAATGCCCACCACGCGGGCGATGTTGCGCAGGTCGGCTTCGGCCAGCTCCGGGTTCTTTTCCTTCACCAGGTTGTAGGCGCGGTCCTGGGCTTCGTTCAGCAGGTCAATCAGCTTCACGGTGCCGCCATCACGGGTCTTGAACGGGCGGCCATCGGCGCCGTTCATGGTGCCGAAGCCCATGTGTTCCATGTGCATCGGGTGGGTGACGAAACCGGCGCGACGCGCCACTTCGAACACTTGCTGGAAGTGCAGGGCCTGGCGCTGGTCAACAAAATACAGGGCGCGGTCGGCTTTCAGCACGCCGCTGCGGTAGCGCACGGCGGCCAGGTCGGTGGTGGCGTAGAGGTAGCCGCCATCGGCCTTGACGATGATCACCGGCAGCGGGTCGCCGTCGGCGGTCTTGAATTCTTCGAGGAACACGCACTGCGCGCCGTTGCTCTCAACCAGCAGGCCCTTGGCCTTGAGGTCGTTGACCACGTTGATCAGGTCGTCGTTGTAGGCGCTTTCGCCCATCACGTCGGCCATGGTCAATTTGACGTTGAGCAGCTCGTAGATTTCCTGGCAGTGGGACAGCGAGATCTCGCGGAAGCGGCCCCACAGTTCCAAGCATTCGGCGTCGCCGGCTTGCAGCTTGACCACCAGGCCACGGGCGCGGTCGGCGAACTCTTCGGATTCGTCGAAACGCTTCTTGGCGGCGCGATAGAAGTTCTCCAGGTCCGACAGCTCGTTGCTGGTGATCGGGTTTTCCTGCAGGTACGCCATCAACATGCCGAACTGGGTGCCCCAGTCGCCCACGTGGTTCTGGCGGATCACATCATCGCCGAGGAACTCCAGGACCCGCGCCACGCCGTCACCGATGATCGTGGAGCGCAAGTGACCTACGTGCATTTCCTTGGCCAGGTTCGGCGCCGACAGGTCGATAGCCACGCGCTGTGCCGGGCCAGCCTTGCGTACGCCGATTCTGGCATCCGCCAGGGCCGCGTCCAGGCGCGAAGCCAGGGCCTGGGTGTTCTGGAAGAAGTTGATAAAGCCTGGGCCAGCGATTTCAGCCTTGGTCACCTGCGGGTCGGCCGGCAGCGCGGCGATGATTTTTTCCGCCAGGTCGCGAGGCTTCAGGCCAGCCGGCTTGGCCAGCATCATCGCGATGTTGCTGGCGAAATCACCGTGGGTCTTGTCGCGGGTGTTTTCCACCTGGATCGCCGGCGTCAGGCCTTCAGGCAACACACCTTCGTTGACGAGTTGGGTGAGGGCTTGTTGGATCAGCTGGCGAATGGTGTCTTTCATGGTGTTCTCTTTCGACCGCAAGCGGTGGCGCGCGATGCGCAGGTGGAAAAACTGGGCATTATCCGTGGGGAGGGCGGGCTTGCCAACCTTCGCTGGACCTTGACGGACGAT
>NZ_JAXCIS010000003.1:0-18177 GCF_034044025.1 Pseudomonas sp. SED1 | reverse complement strand
CTTTTGCGCTCTTCAAAAGTGAGCCGCTGTAAGAGCGGAACCAATACCAGCCATCACCCAAAAAACGGATATACACACAACAAGAAGCCCTCACCCCAACAACTCACTCATCGCAATAATCTGCTCCGCCACCTGAATCAGCTTCTGCTGCCGACTCATCGCCTGACGCCGCATCAGCGTGTAGGCCTCGTCCTCATTACACCCCTTCATTTTCATCAACAGCCCCTTGGCCGTTTCGATCCGCTTGCGTTCGGCCAACTGCTGATCCCGCGCCTGCAACTGCGCGCGCAGCGACTGGTCACTCTCGAACCGCGCCATCGCCACATCCAGAATCGGCTGCAACCGCTGCGCCTGAATCCCCTCGACAATGTAGGCACTGACCCCGGACTTGATCGCCTGACGCATCACCCCCGGATCATGCTCATCGGTAAACATCACAATCGGCCGCGGCTGGTCGCGACTGACCAGCACCACCTGCTCCATCACATCCCGCCCCGGCGACTCGGTATCGATCAAAATCACATCCGGGCGCACCGCCTCAACCCGCGCCGGCAGGTCAATCGTCAACCCCGACTCATCGATCACTTCAAACCCGGCCTCGGTCAACGCGGCCTTGAGCCGCCCAACCTTGCGCGGCGTGTCGTTGATCAACAGGATTCGCAACATAAGATCCTCCTGTCAGCGCAAGGCCTGGCGACTGGAAACGTCGGCCATGGCGTGCAGGCGAAAGCTGCGGGCATACCCGGCCGGGTCCGAACCGTCCCAGACCTTGCCGTCGATCAACTGGCTGCTGCGCATGGCCTCGCCTCCGGCGGGCACACCCACGGCGCTGGCCGCCTGGCGATAGATATCCAGTTGCTGCACGCGGCGGGCAGCGCCGAGGTAGTCCGGGTCTTCCCGCAGCAGGCCCCAGCGGCGGAACTGGGTCATGAACCACATGCCATCGGACAGGTACGGCAAGTTGACTTCGCCATGGCCAAAAAAGCGCAGCGCATGGAGATCCTGCCAGTGGTTGCCGAGGCCGTCGTCATAGTTGCCCAGCAGCCGCGGTTCGATGCAGTCCAGCGGCGCGTCGAGGTATTGCGGGGCGCTCAGCAGTTGCGCGGTAGAGCGCCGGTTCTCAATACTTTCCTCGATAAAACGGCTGGCTTGCAGAATCGCCATCACCAGTACCCGGGCGGTGTTGGGGTATTGCTCGACAAACGCCTGGGTGCAGCCGAGGACTTTTTCCGGATGATCCGGCCAGATCGCCTGGGTAGTCGCCAGGGTGAAGCCTTGATTTTGCTTCACCGCACTGGCGCACCAGGGTTCGCCAACGCAAAAACCATCGATGCGCCCGGCTTGCAGGTGCGCAACCATTTGTGGCGGTGGCACCACCACACTGTCCACATCCTGCAACGGATGGATGCCCTGGCTCGCCAGCCAGTAATACAGCCACATGGCGTGAGTGCCTGTGGGAAAGGTCTGGGCGAAGGTGAGTTTTGTTCGGCTTTGGTGCACGCGACGATCCAGTGCCTCAGGACTGGTCACCCCCTGCTGCTGCAGGCCACGGGACAGGTTGATGCTCTGGCCGTTCTGGTTCAGGCCCATCAGCACGGCCATGTCGGTGGGCGCCACGCCGCCGATGCCCAGGTGCACGGCGTAGATCAGGCCGTACAGGCTGTGGGCGGCGTCCAGTTCGCCGCTGACCAGGTTGTCCCGCAGGCTGGCCCATGACGACTGACGCTTGAGATTCAACGTCAGGCCATAGGGCTGCGCGAAGCCCTGGGTGGCGGCGACCACCACCGAGGCGCAATCGCTCAGGGCCATGAATCCCAGGTTGAGACTGCTCTTTTCCGGGGCATCGCTGCCGTTGACCCAAGCCAGGGGATCACTCATCAATACGTACCTTTCATAAAAAAACGCCGTTCCGTCGGGCCACTCACAGGAGAAGCCCGGGGTAACGACGTCTGTGTCCTTGAGCCCGTTCCGCCGTTGGCGCGGGCTGCGATAGACAAGGCAAAGCAAGGCACATGCCACGACGTGCGCAGGATGGGCGGGGCGTCAGCTTTCCATCAGGATTGAAATTGACGTGCCTCGCAGTATGGCCGCTCTTTCAGCCCGGGCCATGCAGGCATGTTCATCAACCCTCACCGTTTTTCGACGCTGCTTTTCTGGCTGTTGATGCTGGGCAGTTCCTGCGTGCTCGCGCAGTCCTATCAGGCCCGCGATGAAAGCCTGCACACCTTTTTTACCGCGCTGTCGTTGCCACTGGGGCAGCCGATCGTTGTCAGTCAGGCGGCGGCGCGCAAGCGTATCAGCGGAGCGTTCGATTTTGATTCGGCGCAACCGCTGCTGGAGTCGGTCGCCCGGCAGCAAGGCCTGATCTGGTACAGCGACGGCCAGGTGCTTTACCTCTATGACGCCGACGAGGCGAAAAGCTCAGTGGTGACCTTGCGGCACATTTCGGTCGATATCCTGCGCGGGTTCATGCGCCGCTCAGGGCTCGACGAGGTGCGTTATCCGCTGCGGGCGAGTGGGGCGCGGATGTTCTATGTGTCCGGGCCGCCGAACTATGTCGACCATGTGTTGCGCCTGGCGCAACTGATGGACCGCCAGCGTGCGGAGTTGCGCATGGGGTCGCAGCGGATCGGGGTGGTGCAGGTACTCAACACCCACGTTGCAGACCGTGAGTACGACATGGGCGACAAAACCGTCACGGTACCGGGCATGGCCTCGATGATCGAAAAACTGCTGGCCGTCGGGCAGAAGCCTGACTCCCCGGGGCAACCCGGACTACTGGACGACAGGGATATTTCGGTGCTGGCGTACCCGGACACCAACAGCTTGTTGATCAAGGGCAAGCCTGAGCAGGTGAGCTTTATCGAAAGCCTGGTGGCGGAACTGGATGTGCCGAAACGTGCGGTGGAGGTCTCGTTGTGGCTGGTGGATGTGGATCGTGATGAGCTCAAGAAGCTGGGTGCGGCCATGCACGAGGGGGCCGGCGAGCCTTCCGCAACCCGGGTCATGGCGCCCGTCGATGACGACACCTTCATGAAGCGGATCTCGGCACTGGAGCCGCGTCGGCGCGCAAAGGTCACGGCGCTGCCGGTGATTCTTACCCAGGAGAATGTGCCGGCGGTGTTCAACGATAACCAGACGTTCTATCTGCCCCGGCCAGGTGAGGACAGCGATGAGTGGCAACCGGTGGTCTATGGCACACAGTTGAGTGTGTTGCCGCGCTTCGCCGAGGCGGGTGAAATCGAGATGCTGCTCACCGTTGAGGATGGCCGCCAGATGGGCAAGGCTGGCAGTCGCGACAAGCGCTCGGCGGCGGTGGAGCGTGTGGGGATCAGCAGCGTCGTGCGTGTGGCACCGGGCAGACGGCTGCTGGTGGGGGATTTTCAGCGCGATACCGGAGCGGCCTTGTCCGGACGTTATTACGGGCCTATGGCCAACAGTGTGCGTCTGTTTGTCATTCAGGCGACATCGGTCAGGGACGCCGTGCATGCCCGGGCGGAGCCTGGGCAGGCGCCGCCGCTGACACCCTCCCAGCACGAGCGGGTGAAACGTGCATTTACCCGCGTGATTGAGGGATAAACCGTCGTTGTCCTGTGCGGGGTGGTGTCGAAAAATCCTACGCAGCCTGTCTGGAAAAAAACAGTGCCTGCGGGCTTTGTCCTCTCCTATATCGCCGGTGAGCTTTTTATAGTCGCGACTTTCCGGGAAAACCATTGTTGGAAATAAGGGTGAGTTGGGTGCAGAGGACTGAATGGCCGTGTTGAATGATGGGGTGCTGGCTGCCCCGATGGTCTTTGATCGCTGGACATTGCATGGCGACGGCAGGCTGACCGATGAAGACTCGGATATTCAACTACCGCCCAAGGAAGGGCAGGTGCTGCGCGTGCTGCTGGCGTCGGCCGGTGTGTTGGTGACCAAGGATCACTTGCTGGAACAGGCATGGCCTCATAACGAGGCCACCGAAGAGTCTCTGACCCGTTGCATCTGTTCGCTGCGTAAAATTTTGAAGGACGGCAGGGGCCTGATCAAGACAGTGTACGGCAAAGGGTACCGAGTGACCTGTGCGGTCACGGTGACGAGCCATGTCTGTTCCACCTGCGGTCGAGGTCAGGCATGAGAAGCGCCCGGCGCAATAGCGCGCTGCTGCTCGCGCTCTGCTTGAGCAATGAAGCCAGGGCCTATTGCTGGGCAGAGGCCGCCAGCGTGCACGGCATCGAACCGGAGTTGTTGCAGGCCATCGCTGCGGTGGAATCGGGCTATCGCGCCGAGGCCATGAATTACGCCAACAACAACGGCACCCGTGATATCGGGCTGATGCAGATCAACAGCATTCACCTGCCACGCCTGCTCAAGTTGGGCATTACCGAACAACGCCTGCTGGATGAGCCTTGTCTGTCGGTGGAAGTCGGCGCGTCGATCCTTGCCGACTTTATCAAACAGTTCGGCTACAACTGGACGGCCATCGGTTCCTACAATGTGGGCGGAGGCCCCGGGCCTCAGCGCGAGGCTCTGCGTCTTCGCTATGCGCAAAAAATCTGGGTTCGCTACGAGGAACTGATGGCGTACCGCAACTGACGTTTGGACGGCACGCCTCGCATGCAGCCCTTCACCCCGGCTATAATCGCCGCCACCTTTCGCCGCCATCCGAGTCAATCCCGCCCATGTATACCCTGGCCCGCCAGCTGTTGTTCAAACTCTCTCCGGAAACCTCCCACGATCTGTCCCTGGATTTGATCGGTGCCGGTGGCCGCCTGGGGCTCAATGGTCTGGTGTGCAAGGCCCCGGCGAAAATGCCGGTGTCGGTGATGGGGCTCGATTTCCCCAACCCGGTGGGCCTGGCTGCCGGCCTGGACAAGAACGGCGCTGCCATCGACGGTTTTGCGCAGTTGGGTTTTGGCTTTGTCGAAATCGGCACCGTGACCCCACGACCGCAGCCGGGCAACCCGAAGCCGCGGATCTTCCGCCTGCCGGAAGCCGAGGCGATCATCAATCGCATGGGCTTCAACAACCTGGGTGTGGATAACTTGCTGTCACGGGTTCAGGCGTCGAAGTACAAGGGCATCCTGGGGATCAATATCGGCAAGAACTTCGACACGCCGGTGGAGCGTGCGGTGGATGACTACCTGATTTGCCTGGACAAGGTCTACGCCCACGCCAGCTACGTCACAGTCAACGTCAGCTCGCCGAACACCCCGGGCCTGCGCAGCCTGCAATTTGGCGACTCCCTCAAGCAATTGCTCGAAGCCTTGCGCCAGCGTCAGGAAGATCTGGCTGTGCGTCACGGCAGGCGTGTGCCGTTGGCGATCAAGATTGCCCCGGACATGAGCGATGAAGAGACCGTACTGGTGGCCCAGGCCCTGGTGGACTCGGGAATGGATGCGGTGATTGCTACCAACACCACCCTGAGCCGCGTCGGTGTCGAAGGCCTGGCTTTTGGTGATGAGGCGGGCGGCCTGTCCGGTGCGCCGGTACGCGACCAGAGCACTCACATCGTCAAGGTGCTGGCGGCAGAGTTGGCAGGGCGTTTGCCGATCATTGCGGTGGGCGGCATCACCGAGGGCAAGCACGCGGCCGAGAAGATCGCCGCCGGCGCCAGCCTGGTGCAGTTGTATTCCGGCTTTATCTACAAGGGCCCGGCGTTGATTCGCCAGTCGGTGGATGCGATCGCGGCGTTGCCGAAAGGTTAAAAGAGGCCCATTAAAAAGGGCTCCTCGAAGGAGCCCCTGGGCCGAAGCCCGCCGCCCGGATGGGGCGTGCGTGGTTAAGTGGTTGCGTATTCGTGCTGGTGTCGGAATTAAATGCCCTTGATTAGCCGACGGCGTGAAGTTCGTTGAGTCTGTGGATTCCCGCAGTGCCAGTCATACCGTCCCAGTTGTCGCCGCGTCCTTCTCGCCAGCCGTTGATCCAGGCTTGGCGTACCGACGGTAGAGTAAATGGGCAAAGCTCACGGGATTTGCCATGAACGCCATATTGATATCCGCGTAAAAATGCTCTTTCCAACGGAT
The DNA here is from genome assembly GCF_034044025.1 of Pseudomonas sp. SED1. Lineage (NCBI taxonomy): Bacteria > Pseudomonadati > Pseudomonadota > Gammaproteobacteria > Pseudomonadales > Pseudomonadaceae > Pseudomonas > Pseudomonas sp. SED1. The sequence goes on along the minus strand of NZ_JAXCIS010000003.1, from coordinate 12,172 downwards.
CACGCTTAAGTCTTCTCATAGGGTGTTTCCCTCACTTGTTGACTGTCTTGATATCCTTCGGCCCCGTCCGAGGCCGGGCAGAGTTTTTCTGCCGTTGGTGCGCTCGCTGCCGGCGTGGCGAGCACTGTGTCGGCGTCGTTACGGCGCCAACCTGTGTTGAGTTCTAACCAATAGGTCACATGGATTCAATGATCGTTTTGTCATAAGCACGTAACGATAATGATGCTATAGCCATAAGCTGGCATGGCTTTTCGCCCCTTTTCTTGGGCAAACCCAGCTATGATGTGCCCTTCAAAGAGGATGGGTTTAATCCTTTAGTGAGAATGCCCACCCGTTGCAGTCGGTTATTATTCGACGAAGGGTCAGAATATTTCTTTTTGTTGCTTCAAATACTTGAACTGCCCCGTCGATAAAGGCCCAAAAGGCGTGTAGCCGGGGTGGAACGGCACATTCGTGCCACACGAGCGCTCTTCAAGAAAAGCGCTTGATTGAAAACCGAACGCGCGATGCGTCGCCCGTTCACTTATTGCTGAAAAGCCTGGAATGCCCCATGTCGGACCGTTTTGAACTCTTCCTCACTTGCCCCAAGGGCCTCGAAGGCCTGCTGATCGAGGAAGCCGTCGGGCTTGGCCTTGAGGAAGCACGCGAGCACACCTCGGCCGTGCGCGGCATGGCCGACATGGAGACTGCTTACCGCCTGTGCCTCTGGTCGCGCTTGGCCAACCGCGTATTGCTGGTGCTCAAGCGCTTCCCGATGAAGGACGCCGAAGACCTGTACCACGGCGTGCTGGACATCGAGTGGGAAGACCACATGCTCGCCGACGGCACCCTGGCCGTTGAATTCAGCGGCCATGGCTCGGGCATCGACAACACCCACTTCGGCGCGCTGAAGGTCAAGGATGCGATTGTCGACAAGCTGCGCACCCCGACCGGCGAACGTCCGTCCATCGACAAGATCAACCCGGACCTGCGCATTCACCTGCGCCTGGACCGTGGCGAAGCGATCCTCTCCCTCGACCTGTCCGGCCACAGCCTGCACCAGCGCGGCTACCGCCTGCAGCAGGGTGCCGCACCGTTGAAAGAGAACCTGGCGGCAGCGATCCTGATTCGCTCCGGCTGGCCGCGTATTGCTGCCGAAGGCGGCGCGCTGACGGACCCGATGTGCGGCGTCGGTACCTTCCTGGTGGAAGGCGCGATGATTGCCGCCGACATGGCCCCCAACCTAAACCGTGAGCTGTGGGGTTTCACCGCCTGGCTCGGCCACGTTCCGACGCTGTGGAAGAAACTTCATACAGAGGCCAGCGAACGTGCCGCCATCGGCATGGCCAAGCCACCGCTGTGGGTTCGTGGTTACGAAGCTGACCCACGCCTGATCCAGCCAGCGCGTAATAACATCGAACGCGCCGGCCTGAGCCACTGGATCAAGATCTACCAGGGCGAAGTCGGCACCTTCGAGCCGCGTCCGGACCAGAACCAAAAGGGCCTGGTGATCTGCAACCCGCCTTACGGCGAGCGCCTGGGTGATGAAGCCAGCCTGTTGTACCTCTACCAGAACCTCGGCGAGCGTCTGCGCCAGGCGTGCCTGGGCTGGGAAGCGGCGGTGTTCACCGGTGCCCCGGACCTGGGCAAGCGCATGGGTATCCGCAGCCATAAACAGTACTCGTTCTGGAACGGCGCCTTGCCGTGCAAATTGCTGCTGATCAAGGTCACCCCGGACCAGTTCGTCACCGGCGAGCGTCGCACCCCGGAACAACGCCAGGCCGAGCGTGAGCAAGCGGCCTACGACCAGGCGCCGACCGAGCCGCAAGAGCGCCAGTACAACAAGAACGGTAACCCGATCAAACCTGCCCCGGCCCCGGTGGTCGAGCAGGCGCGTTTGAGCGAAGGCGGGCAGATGTTTGCCAACCGCCTGCAAAAGAACCTGAAGCTGCTGGGCAAATGGGCCAAGCGCGAAGGCGTCGATTGCTACCGTGTTTACGATGCCGACATGCCGGAATACTCCATGGCCATCGACCTGTACCACGACTGGGTTCACGTCCAGGAATACGTGGCGCCGAAGTCGATTGACCCGGAAAAAGCCTCGGCACGCATGTTCGATGCCCTGGCGGCCATTCCTCAGGCGCTGGGCATCGACAAGAACCGCGTGGTGGTCAAGCGTCGCGAACGCCAGAGCGGCACCAAGCAGTACGAGCGCCAGAGTGCCCAGGGCAAGTTCACCGAAGTCAGCGAAGGCGGCGTCAAGTTGCTGGTCAACCTGACCGATTACCTGGACACCGGCCTGTTCCTCGATCATCGCCCAATGCGCATGCGCATCCAGAAAGAAGCGGCCGGCAAACGCTTCCTCAACCTGTATTGCTACACCGCCACCGCCAGTGTGCACGCCGCCAAGGGTGGCGCGCGCAGCACCACCAGCGTCGACCTGTCGAAAACCTACCTGGACTGGGCGCGCCGCAACTTCTCCCTCAACGGATTCTCCGACAAGAACCGTCTGGAGCAGGGCGACGTGATGGCCTGGCTGGAAGCCAGCCGCGATGAGTTCGACATGATCTTCATCGACCCGCCGACCTTCTCCAACTCCAAGCGCATGGAAGGCATCTTCGACGTACAACGTGACCACGTGCAGTTGCTCGACCTGGCCATGGCGCGCCTGGCGCCGGGCGGCGTGTTGTACTTCTCGAACAACTTCCGCAAGTTCCAGCTGGAAGACAACCTCGTCGAGCGTTATGCCGTCGAGGAGATCAGTGACAAGACCATCGACCCGGATTTTGCGCGCAACGCCAAGATCCATCGGGCGTGGAAAATCACCGCTCGCTGATCACTGCGTTCTGAAGCCGCAAGCCCGGATCATTCCGGCCTTGCGGTTTTTTTTGCGCTGGTCAAACGCAGGTCCTGTGGCTATAACTTAAGGCTTGGCCAAAGTGACGCACCCGCACGCTGGCGTTCCGAGTCTTGTCTATGCCGCTGCATGCCGTCCGCCCGAAAATCCTAGGTTTTATCAGTGAGCAGGTATCGGCGTGGCTAGTCGCGGTGGTGGTGTTTCTGGCCGGTATTGCGCTGACGAGCATCGTCGCCTGGGCCGCCTCCGATCTCTATCAGCAGCAAGTGCGCCAACGCTTCCAGTTGCTGGTCAATGAGCGTTACAGCCGCCTCCAGGAGCGTTTCGAGGACCAGGAACAACGCCTGGGCAGTCTGCGGCGGTTCTTCGTCAATTCCAATTCGGTCTCCCGCAACGAGTTCGACGGTTTTGCGCAGCCCTTGCTGTTGCGTACCCGTGCCTATGCCTGGGCTCCTCGGGTTTTACGTGACCAGCGCAGCGCGTTTGAACAAGAAATTACGGCTGAGCGCGGCGCGAGTTTTGCCATTCGCGAATTGAACGCGGCGGGCGAACTGGCCCCGGCCGCTCAGCACGATGAGTATGTGCCGGTGCTGTACAGCCAGACCCAGAGCCTGCTCGGCTCGCCGCTGGGTTTTGACCTGTTGGCCCAGCCACTGCGGCACTCGACGGTGGAGCGTGCGCAACAGTCAGGGAAAATGGCGGTGTCCCAGCCCATGCAACTGGTCGGCGTGGAGCCGGCCTATGCCATGGGCGTGCTGCTGGTGGCGCCGGTCAGCCGGGCACCGACGCCACAAGCGCCCATCAGTGAACCTTACGGCTACGTAATGGCAGTGATCAGCATGCGCCAGCTGGTGGCCGATGGCTTGCCCAAGGCTGAGCGGGACAATCTGGTGACGCAGATCATCGATACTTCCGACGCAGAAAAACGTGTGCTGTACGAATCCGGCAATGCCGTGGCAGACAGCGACCTGATGGCCGCACGCCGGCTGACCCTTGGCGACCACATCTACGCCCTGAGCCTGCGCCCCAGCCTGGTGTTCCAGCAGGGCAATCATTCTTCGCAGGTGACTATCCTGGTCATGGGCAGCCTGCTGAGCCTGCTGCTCAGTGCGCTGCTCTACGTGTTGGTCAGCCAGCGCCAACGCGCGTTGAAACTGGTGGAGCAGCGCACGGCCCAATTGCGTCAGCGCGAACAGGAGCTGCGGGGCACCCACGGCCAACTGCGCAGCGTGCTGAATGCGGCGACCCAGGTGGCGATCATTGCCACTGACCTGCGTGGTGTGATCACCACTTTCAACGCTGGCGCCGAGCAGATGCTGGGTTTTGAGGTGGATGAGGTGCTCGGGTACCTGACCCTCGAAAGCCTGCACCTGGCGCCCGAGCTGGAAGCCCGTGCCGCACAGTTGAGTGCGGCGCTGGGCAAGCGCATTGCGCCTGGCCAGGCGATGCTGGTGGACGGCGCCGATGCGGTGCACCAAGCCCGTGAATGGACGCTGGTGCGTAAGGACGGCAGCCACCTGACGGTGAACATGCTTGCCACCGTATTGCTGGATGAGCATGGCCTATGGGTCGGGCACTTGGCGATCTGCCTGGATGTCACCGAACAAAAGCGTGCCTATGAGGCACTGGCCGCGCGGGACCGCCTGCTGAAGAAACTCAGTGCCCATGTGCCCGGCGGTATTTTCCAGTTCATCCTGGAACCGAATGGCGACTCGCGTTTCATTTATGCCAGCGACGGCATTCGCGATATCTACGAGATCGAGCCGGGGGTGCTGCAACAGGATGCACGAAAGGTCTTCGAGCGCATTCATCCGCTGGACGTCGAGCGGGTGCGGGATTCCATTCGTCTGTCCACCCTGCAACTGAGCCATTGGCGTGAAGAGTACCGGGTGCAATTGCCCCAGCGTGGGCTGCGCTGGATTCGCGGTGAAGCGACGCCGGAAGAACTGCCCGGCGGCGGTACGGTATGGCATGGGTACGTGTCGGATATTTCCGATCTCAAGCGGGTCGAGGAAGAGCTGCGCGCGCTGTCGATTACCGATTCGCTGACGGGCATTCATAACCGACGCTACTTTCAGGACCGCTTGAAGGCTGAAATGATTCGAGTCAAACGCGCCTCTGGATCGTTGTCGGTGATCATGTTCGACATCGACCACTTCAAGCGGATCAACGACCAGCACGGCCATGCGGTCGGCGATGAAGTGCTCAAGGAATTGTGCCGGCGCATCAGCCAACGATTGCGGCGTACGGATGTGTTTTGCCGCCTGGGGGGCGAAGAGTTCGTGGTGCTGTGCCCCAATACCGACGGCAGCCAGGCGTTCAGTGTTGCCCTGGAGTTGTGGCAGGCGTTGCGCAGTGCGCCGATGGAGGGTGTCGGTACTGTGACGGCGAGCTTCGGCGTGGCCAGTTGGCGGGTCGAGGAGGGCGTTGACGGCTTGTTGCTGCGAGCGGATTCGGGGGTGTATGCGGCGAAGCAGGCGGGCCGGGACAGAGTTGAGGCAGAGCGGGCGCTTGCCTGAAGTGCACGGCCATTCAAGCTATTAGAGATCAATGTGGGAGCAGGCAAGTCAGCTCCCACATTTGATCTTTGTTGCCGTTAGAGCACCGGCGCAGCCGCCGCGAGCTTCGGCTGGCGATACAGGTCCAGCAGCACCTGGTCCAGCACCGAAGACGCACCCCACGGTTTTGTATCGTTGAGAATCGCAACCACCGCCCAGGTATTGCCATTGTTGTCGCGGCTGAACCCGGCGATTGCGCGCACGGTGTTCAGGGTGCCGGTCTTGACGTGGGCTTCGCCGCGCATGGCCGTGGTCTTCAGGCGTTTACGCATGGTGCCGTCGGTACCGGCAATTGGCAGCGAGCTGATAAATTCCGCCGCGTACGGGCTTCGCCACGCTGCTTGCAGCATGGTCGCCATTTCGCGGGCGCTGACCCGTTCGGCACGGGACAAGCCGGAACCGTTTTCCATCACAAGGTGCGGTGCGGTGATGCCTTTTTTCGCCAACCACTGGCGCACCACGCGCTGGGCCGCCTTGGCGTCGTCGCCGTCGGCATCGGTGCGGAACTGCGCGCCCAGGCTCAGGAACAACTGCTGAGCCATGGTGTTGTTACTGTATTTGTTGATGTCGCGGATGATTTCCGCCAGGTCCGGCGAGAACGCCCGGGCCAGCACCTTGGCGTTCTTCGGTACCGGCGCCTGGATATCCCGGCCTTGGATGCTGCCGCCCAGTTCCTTCCAGATCGCCCGAACGGCGCCGGCGGTGTAGGTGGCGTGGTCCAGCAATGACAGATAAGTCTGCGAGCTGCAGCCATCGGCCAACTGGCCGCTGACGGTCACGGTGACGCTGCCATCGGCGGCGGTCATCGGGCTGTAGCGCACGTCACCGGTGCACTGCTTGGCGTTGGAGACCTTGACCTGGTTGTCGATGCGAATGCTCGCAATCGGCGGCTCTACCGATACCAGCACCTTGCCCGAATCATTGCGGGTGACGAAGCGCAGCGCCTTGAGGTTGACCATCAGGGCGTCGGGCTTGACCAGGAACGGCTTGTTCTCGTCGTTGCCGTCGTCGTTGAACTCCGGCAGTTGCGGCGGGATGAAGAAGCCGCGGTCCAGTACCAGGTCGCCGGTCACTTGCTGCACGCCGTTGGCCCGCAGGTCGCGCATCAGCAGCCAGAGTTTTTCCATGTTCAGCTTGGGGTCGCCGCCGCCCTTGAGGTACAGGTTACCGTTCAGAATGCCGCCGCTGAGGGTACCGTCGGTGTAGAACTCGGTTTTCCACTGATGGTTGGGGCCGAGCATTTCCAGGGCCGCGTAGGTGGTGACCAGCTTCATGGTCGAGGCCGGGTTGACCGACACGTCGGCGTTAAACACGGTGGGTGTGCCCGGGCCATTGAGGGGAATCATCACCAGAGACAGGGCGTTGTTTTGCAGCTTGGCTTTCTGGAGGGCTTCCTGGACCTTGGGTGGCAAGGAAGTGTTGATCGGGGCAGCGGTAACGGAAAAGGCCAGGGGGAGAAGAAAACCGGCGAGTAACAATGGACGCAAAGATTTGATCATAAGAATTAAAACCCTACTGCTGAGGGGTAAAAAAGGTGAGGGGTATGTACGAAAAATCCCTCAATGGTCATGAAAGTGTCGGCATTATGCCCCAAGGCAGTCGCACTTGTGCCTGAACGATAGCTGCTAATCACGGTTTTTTTTACTGGCACTCTGCCGCCTGTCCCAGAGAAGCGGGCAAAGGCCGGCTTAAACTGCTAAAGTGCCGCCCGTTATTACTTAAGAGGATTGTTCCAATGGCGACTAACCGTTCCCGGCGTCTGCGCAAAAAACTGTGCGTTGATGAATTTCAAGAGCTGGGTTTCGAACTGAACCTGGACTTCAAAGAAGGTTTGGACGATGAAGCGGTTGACGCTTTCCTCGAAGCATTCCTGACTGAAGCAATGGACGGCAACGGCCTGGACTACGTCGGCGGTGATGACTTCGGTCTGGTTTGCAAAGCCACCCGTGGTTCGGTCAACGAAGAACAGCGTGCCGCTGTTGAAGCGTGGCTGAAGGCTCGTCCAGAGCTGACCCGCGTTGAAGTCAGCGCCCTGTTGGACGCTTGGCATCCAGAAAAGCCGATCAACCCGGCAGTCTGATGTCATGAAAAAGCGACCCGCCCGGGTCGCTTTTTCGTTACTGGGTCTAAAGAGTCAGGCCTTGCGCCATTTCAGAATCACCAGCGTCAACACCCCCGCGACAATCCCCCAGAACGCCGAACCGATGGAAAACAACGTCAACCCCGACGCTGTGACCATAAAGGTGATCAACGCTGCTTCGCGTTCCTTCGGCTCATTCATGGCGATACTCAGGCCATTGATGATCGAGCCAAACAACGCCAGTGCCGCAATCGACAGCACCAACTCCTTGGGCAACGCAGCGAACAACGCCGCCAATGTCGCGCCAAACACCCCGGCAATCCCGTAGAAAATCCCGCACCAGACTGCGGCGGTATAGCGCTTGTTACGATCTTCGTGGGCATGGGGCCCGGTGCAGATCGCCGCGCTGATGGCCGCCAGGTTGATGCCATGGGAGCCAAACGGCGCCAGCACCAGCGAGGCCAGGCCGGTGGTGGTGATCAAGGGTGAAGCCGGCACGTTATAGCCATCGGCCCGCAGCACGGCTACCCCGGGCATGTTTTGCGAGGTCATCGCCACCACGAACAGCGGGATGCCGATGCTGATGGTCGCGGCCAAGGAGAAGTGCGGCGTGGTCCACACCGGCGTCGCCACTTCGAGGTGAAAGCCGCTGAAATCCAGCAGCCCCATCAGCCCGGACAGCGCCGTGCCGATCAGCAATGCCGCGAGCACGGCATAACGCGGCGACAGGCGCTTGATGACCAGATAAGTGAAGAACATCCCCAGTACCAGACCGGTACGGTGCTGCGCGGCGATGAAAATCTCGCTGCCGATCTTGAACAGAATTCCCGCCAGCAAGGCTGCCGCCAGGGAAGCCGGGATGCGCTTGACGAGTTTTTCGAAGCTGCCGGTCAACCCGCAGATCGTCACCAGCACCGCACAGGTGATGTAGGCGCCGATGGCTTCGCCGTAACTCACACCGCCCAGGCTGGTGATCAACAACGCGGCGCCCGGGGTGGACCAGGCGATGGTGATCGGCGTGCGATAGCGCAGGGACAGGCCAATGCTGCACACCGCCATGCCGATGGAAATCGCCCAGATCCACGAGGAAATTTGCGCCGTGGTCAGGCCGGCGGCTTGGCCAGCTTGAAACATCAGCACCAGGGAGCTGGTGTAGCCGGTCATCATGGCGATGAAACCGGCGACGATGGCCGAAGGCGAAGTGTCGGCCAGTGGGCGTAATCGCGCTTGGGGGACGTCGGACATGGGGCGGTGTTCCTTTTACCGGGTTGTTTTTGTAGGAGCGAGCTTGCTCGCGAAGGTCGTTAACGATGACGCTGGCATCCTGAATGAATGCGGTGCTTATACGTTTTTCGCGAGCAAGCTCGCTCCTACAAAGGAGAAAGCGTGGAATCAAGCCTAAACTCAAACGTAACGATTCATTGCAATACAGCCGGCGCCGCAAACAGCCGTACAGTGTGTTGGCGCAGTGGGTTGTGTACAATGTGCGCTGATTTTACGCGATACTTGCCAGCGACCCTCTGTGCCGTATTACAGTCAACGTCAATTCGCCGCCGTTCTCCCGACCCGAGTGCCCATGAACGAACAGTTGCAGCCCCTCAAGAAACAACCGCGAGCCGGTAAGGCCGGTCGCAGTGGAACCCAGGACGATATCGTCTACGCGCATATCTTCGAGGCAATCCTCGAACAACGCCTGGCGCCCGGTACCAAATTGAGTGAAGAAGCGCTGGGCGAAATCTTTGGCGTCAGCCGCACCATCATCCGCCGCGCACTGTCGCGCCTGGCCCATGAAGGCGTGGTACTGCTGCGGCCCAATCGCGGCGCGGTAGTGGCCAGCCCGAGTGTCGAGGAAGCACGTCAGGTGTTCCTCGCCCGGCGTCTGGTGGAGCGAGCGATCACTGAATTGGCGGTACAGCATGCCACGGCCGAGCAACTGGCCGAGCTGCGGCAGATGGTCAACGACGAGCGCGACAGCTTTTCCCGGGGTGATCGCGGTGCGGGCATCCGGCTTTCTGGCGAATTCCACCTGAAACTGGCTGAGGCGGCGAAGAATGCGCCGCTGATCAGCTTCCAGCGCAGCCTGGTGTCCCAGACATCGTTGATCATCGCCCAGTACGAAAGCGGCAACCGCTCCCACTGTTCCTACGATGAGCACACCCAGTTGATCGACGCGATCGAAGCGCGGGATGCGGGTCTGGCGGTGAACCTGATGATGCATCACATGGATCACATCGACAGCAAGCTCAACCTCGATGAGGAGAGCGCTTCGGATGACCTGCATGCGGTGTTCTCGCATTTGTTGCAGACCAAGAAGCCGGGGCGCTCGTCCGTAAAGTTGTGATGTGATCGACTCCACTGTAGGAGCGAGCTTGCTCGCGAAAACCGCATAGGCGCCGTGTTCATCCAGGATGCCAGCGTTATTGTTAACGACCTTCGCGAGCAAGCTCGCTCCTACAGAGAAGGGCGCAAAAAAATCCCCGGTTCAATGAACCGGGGATTTTTGTTTCTGGACCGTTTAGCGTTGGTGCACCAATTGCCCCGCCGCATACGTCTGCAACACCGCCCGGTCATCCCCCAGCGTCATCAACACAAACAACGTCTCGGCAATGTTATTGGCCTGCTTCAGGCGATAGCTGAGCAGCGGGGTGGCGTTGTAATCCAGCACCAAAAAGTCCGCGTCAGTGCCCGGCTGCAATGTGCCGATCTTGTCTTCCAATCGCAATGCCCGCGCACCGCCCAGGGTCGCGAGGTACAGTGACTTGAACGGACTCAAGCGCGCGCCTTGCAACTGCATCACCTTGTACGCTTCGTTCAAGGTTTGCAGCAGCGAGAAGCTGGTGCCGCCACCGACATCCGTACCCAGGCCCACATTCAACTTGTGCTTCTCAGCCATTGGCAGGTTGAACAACCCGCTGCCCAGGAAGAAGTTCGATGTCGGGCAGAATGCGACTGCCGACCCGGCTTCTGCCAACCGCGCACATTCGTCGTCGCACAGGTGCACACCGTGGGCGAACACCGAGCGTTCACCCAGCAGTTTGTAATGGTCGTACACGTCCAGGTAGCCCTTGCGCTCCGGGAACAGTTCTTTCACCCACTCCACTTCCTGCAGGTTTTCACTGATGTGGGTCTGCATGTACAGGTCAGGGTATTCCCCCAGCAGCTGCCCGGCGAGGGTCAGTTGTTCAGGCGTACTGGTCGGTGCGAAACGTGGCGTGACCGCGTAGTGCAAACGGCCCTTGCCGTGCCAGCGCTCGATCAGCGCCTTGCTTTCCTGGTAGCCGGACTCGGCGGTGTCGGTCAGATAGTCCGGCGCGTTGCGGTCCATCATCACCTTGCCGGCGATCATCCGCAGGTCGAGCTTCTCGGCTGCTTCAAAAAACGAGTTCACTGACTGCGGGTGCACGCTGCCGAATACCAGGGCGGTGGTGGTGCCGTTGCGCAGCAGTTCCTTGATGAAAATGTCCGCGACTTCTTCAGCGTGGGCCTTGTCGGCGAACTGGCTTTCACACGGGAAGGTGTAGGTGTTGAGCCAGTCCAGCAACTGCTCGCCATAGGCACCGACCATGCCGGTTTGCGGCAGGTGAATGTGAGTGTCGATCAGACCGGGGGTGATCAGCGCGTCTTGGTAATGGGTGACTTCGATGTCGGCGGGCAGGCTGGCGAGCAATTCGCTGGCGTGGCCCAGGGCGCTGATCTGGCCGTTGTCGATCACCAGCAGGCCGTCTTCGAAATATTCGTAGGAGGCTTCGATCCCTACTTCGGCAGGGTCGGCGATGCTGTGCAAAATGGCGGCACGGTAGGCTTTGCGAGTCAAAGGCATGGTCGTCTCAGTTAGTCGCTTGGCTGCGGCGTGATACCGGCAGCAGTTTGGCAATGGGTTCGGCGCTCGCAGTGTGCTGGCCGAAATTGGCGTTATAGGTGGCGATGATTTCGCCGGCGATGGAGATGGCGATTTCAACAGGCAGTTTGCCTTTGACCTCAGTCAGCCCCATCGGGCAATGCATGCGTTGCAGTTGCGCGGTGTCGAAACCGCGATCCCGCAGGCGGTGTTCGAACTTGACGCGCTTGGTCTTCGAACCGATCAGGCCGAAGTAGGTGAAGTCATTGCGCTTGAGCAGGGCGGCGGTGAGTTCCAGGTCCAGTGCGTGATTGTGGGTCATGACGATGCAGTAACTGCCCACAGGCAAGTGGTCGATTTCATCCACCGGCTCTTCGCTGACGATTTTACGCACGCCTTGGGGGATGTGTTCCGGGAATTCCTGTTCCCGGGAATCGATCCAGCGCACCCGGCACGGCAGGCTGGCCAGCAACGGCACCAGCGCGCGGCCCACATGGCCGGCGCCGAACACTGCGATCTGCGCCTGCACCTGGCCCATCGGTTCAAACAACAATACCGTCACGCCGCCGCAGCACTGGCCCAGGCTGGCGCCGAGGCTGAAGCGCTCCAGGTGCGTGTTCTGCTGGCCGCGCACGAGCATGTCCCGGGCGATCTGCATGGCCTTGTATTCCAGGTGCCCGCCACCGATGGTGTCGAACGTCTGGGCGGCACTGATGACCATCTTCGAGCCGGCATTGCGCGGCGTGGAGCCGAGCTCTTCGATGATGGTCACCAGCACGCAGGGTTCACCCTGGTTCTGCAGGTCGGCGAGGGCGCTGATCCAGTTGTTCATGTTTACCTCAGCATCTCTGTTGTCAGTT
>NZ_JAXCIS010000039.1:0-8976 GCF_034044025.1 Pseudomonas sp. SED1 | reverse complement strand
GATCGCGCTGTCCTGGCTGCCTGTGTCAGGCGGCGATCGACAGTTTCAGCTTGTTCATCGCACTCTTCTCGAGCTGACGAATCCGCTCAGCCGACACGTTGTACTTCTGCGCCAGGTCGTGCAGCGTGGCTTTTTCTTCTGCCAGCCAGCGCTGGTAGAGGATGTCACGGCTGCGGTCGTCCAGCACTTCCAGTGCTTCATGCAGGTTGTGATTGGAATTGTCGCTCCAGTCAGCGTCTTCCAGTTGACGCGCCGGGTCGTACCGGTGGTCTTCCAGGTAGTTGGCCGGCGATTGGAAGGCGCTGTCGTCGTCCGCTTCGGCGGCCGGGTCGAAGGCCATGTCATGGCCGGTCAGGCGACTTTCCATCTCGCGCACTTCACGTGGCTCAACGCCGAGGCTTTCGGCCACGCGATGCACTTCTTCGTTGTTCAGCCACGCCAGGCGTTTCTTCTGGCTGCGCAGGTTGAAGAACAGTTTGCGCTGGGCCTTGGTGGTCGCGACTTTCACGATGCGCCAGTTGCGCAGGATGAATTCGTGAATTTCCGCCTTGATCCAGTGCACAGCAAACGACACCAGGCGCACACCCATTTCCGGGTTGAAGCGCTTTACAGCTTTCATCAGGCCAACGTTGCCTTCCTGAATCAGGTCAGCCTGGGCCAAGCCGTAGCCGGAATAACTACGGGCGATATGTACGACAAAACGCAGGTGGGCGAGCACCATCTGCCGAGCCGCCCCCAAATCCTGCTCATAGTAGAGACTCTCGGCCAGTTCACGCTCCTGCTCGGGCGTCAGCAATGGAATGCTGTTGACCGTGTGCACATAGGCCTCCAGGTTCGCACCCGGGACCAGAGCATAAGCAGGTTGCAAAGAAGTGGTCATACGAAAAAACCTCCGACTCACATAACTCGTGCAGTTCAGCACTGCGAAAATTGACCGGGAACCGTAGGACAAGTTCCCTAAACCACTGATACGGTCAATACAAACGAAACCACATTACCCTGACATTAACTACTTCGGTGCCAGCTCACGTAAATGCCGTGCGACCGCAATCCACGCACCGATATACCCCAAGAGCACTGCCCCAAGCAACAATGACAGACCGTCGGCTGCCGGCACGCCGGCCAAGGCAAAATCACTGCCGTACAGGCCGGCAAGCCCCACCACCGCGTCGTTCAGCCAATCAAGGCCAAAAGCCAGTACACCCCAGGACAAAATCCCGGCACCAAAGCCATAAAGCGCGCCCATGTACAGAAATGGACGACGCACATAGCTGTCCGTGCCGCCGACGAGTTTAATCACTTCTATCTCGGTGCGGCGGTTTTCAATATGAAGACGAATGGTATTGCCTATCACCAAAAGTAATGCAGAAACCAGCAACACCGTCAGGCCGAACACAAACCGGTCGCCCAGCTTGAGAATTGCCGCCAACCGCTCTACCCAGACTAGATCAAGTTGGGCCTGCTGAACCTTCGGCATCTCTGCGAGTTTTTGTCGCAGGGCTTCCAGGGTGGTCTTGTCCACTTCGTTCGGCGTTACCAGCACCACGCCTGGCAGCGGGTTCTGCGGCAACTCCTTGAGCGCCTCACCCAGGCCGGACTGTTGCTGGAACTCTTCCAGGGCTTGGTCACGGCTGATGTATTCAGCCTCGGCCACACCTGGAAGCTCTTTGATCTCGTCGCGCAGGGACTCGCCGTCTTTGGCGCTGGCGTCCAGGTTCAGGTACAGGGAAATCTGCGCCGCCCGCTGCCACGAGCCGCCAAGGCGCTCGACATTATTGAGCAGCAGCGACAACCCCATCGGCAGGCTCAAGGCCACGGCCATCACCAGGCAGGTAAAGAAGCTGCCGATCGGCTGTTTGCCCAGGCGCCGCAGGCTGTCTACCAGGCTGGCACGGTGACTTTCGATCCAGGCATGCACCAGGGTGCCGAAGTCCGGGCCATCGTCTTCGTCGCGTTTTTTCTTCTGAGGCTGCGGGTCGGCCGCTTTTGGCGCGACGCGCTCGGAAACCTTAGGGCTGCGTGTAGCACTCATACCCCAGCCTCCCCGTCGCCAATCAGGCGGCCGCGCTGCAGGGTCAACATGCGGTGACGCATGCGGGCGATCAACGCCAGGTCGTGACTGGCGATCAGCACGCTGGTGCCCAGGCGGTTGATGTCTTCGAACACGCCCATGATTTCTGCAGCCAGGCGCGGGTCGAGGTTACCGGTGGGTTCGTCCGCCAGCAGCAAGGCCGGGCGATGGACGATGGCGCGGGCGATGCCGACACGCTGTTGCTGGCCGGTGGACAGGTCGCCCGGATACAGGTCGGTCTTGTCGGAGAGCGCGACGCGCTCCAGTGCCGAATCCACGCGCTTGATGATTTCGGCCTTGGACAGCCCGAGAATCTGCAACGGCAAAGCAATGTTGTTGAACACCGTGCGGTCGAACAGCAACTGGTGATTCTGGAACACCACGCCGATCTGCCGGCGCAGGAATGGAATCTGTGCGTTGCTGATGGTAGCCAGGTCCTGGCCCGCCAGCAGCAGTTTGCCGGTGGTTGGACGCTCCATGGCCAGCAGCAAGCGCAGCAAGGTACTTTTACCGGCACCGGAATGGCCGGTCACAAACAAGAATTCGCCGCGACGCACCCGGAAACTCAGCTCATGCAAGCCGACATGCCCGTTGGCGTAGCGTTTACCGACCTGTTCGAAACGAATCATGAACGCTCCCGCTCGGCAAACAGTGCCTGTACAAAGGGTTCGGCTTCAAAAGTGCGCAGGTCGTCGATGCCTTCACCGACGCCGATATAACGAATCGGCAACCCGAACTGCTTGGCCAGGGCGAAGATCACGCCGCCTTTGGCCGTACCGTCGAGCTTAGTCAATGCCAGGCCGGTCAGTTGGACCGTCTGGTGGAATTGTTTGGCCTGGCTGATAGCGTTCTGACCAGTACCGGCGTCCAGCACCAGCAACACCTCGTGGGGCGCGTCGGCGTCGAGCTTGCCGATCACGCGGCGAACTTTCTTCAACTCTTCCATCAGGTTGTCTTTGGTGTGCAGGCGACCGGCGGTATCGGCGATCAGCACATCAATGTTGCGGGCCTTGGCAGCCTGCACCGCATCGAAGATCACCGAAGCCGAATCGGCGCCGGTGTGCTGGGCGATGACCGGGATCTTGTTGCGCTCGCCCCAGACCTGCAGTTGCTCCACGGCAGCAGCACGGAAGGTGTCACCGGCGGCCAGCATGACTTTCTTGCCTTCCAGTTGCAGCTTCTTGGCCAGCTTGCCGATGGTGGTGGTCTTGCCGGCGCCGTTGACGCCGACCACCAGGATCACAAACGGCTTGTTCTGCGTATTGATCACCAGCGGTGCTTCCACCGGCTTGAGCATGGCCGCCAGCTCGGCCTGCAGCGACTTGTAAAGTGCATCGGCGTCGGTCAACTGCTTGCGCGCGACCTTCTGGGTCAGGCTCTGGATGATCACGGCGGTGGCTTCAACGCCCACGTCGGCAGTCAGCAGGCGGGTTTCGATGTCTTCCAGCAGCTCGTCATCGATGGTCTTTTTGCCGAGGAACAGGCTGGCCATGCCTTCGCCGATACTGGCGCTGGTCTTGCTCAGGCCTTGCTTGAGGCGGGCAAAGAAGCCGGTCTTGCTGGTTTCGGTGGGAGCGGCAGGTGCTTCGACTTCGATGACAGCAGGAGCGGCAACCACCACAGGAGCCGGTACTGGCTCGACCACCACCGGCGCCGCTGGCGCCTCGACGATGACCTGCGGCGGCTCGACAACCACAGGAATCGGCGGTGCAACATGCTCGGCCTGCACGTCCTCGACCAGCGCCACCGGCTCTTCAGCCACCGGCAACTCCGGCCATGGCGTGTGCTCGGGTTCAGGCTCGGGCTCAGGCTCTACCTCGGCTACCGGCTGCAACACCGGCTCAGCCATCGGCAACACCACCGGGGCCGGGGTTTCGGCAACCGGTTCGGCTTCTACTGGGGATTCAGGGATCGGTTCTGCTTGAACCTGCGGCTGTTCGACGACGGTTTCCTGCGGCTTTTTGCGCAGCCATCCGAACAGGCCTTTTTTCTCGCCAGCCGCAGCTGGGGTCTTCTTGTCGTCGTTGGAACCAAACATGGAGACGGCTATCTCAAGGTAGCGACGCGCCAAGGGGCGCGTCGGTAAATAAAATTCGATGCGTAACAGACTGTTTTTTAGCCAGCTCGTTCATGCGCAACATTTTGTAAGGCCTAAATAGGGCCTCAACAAGACAGCCGTAGTGGCCGTCCCTAGGTCGGATCAGTATCCTAGCACCTCCTCGCCCGCCGACGCTAAGACCAAGCGGGCAGCTCAACAGGTTTAAAAACGAATGAATGCTCTAGCCCGCCGCGCCGCAGGCCTGCTGCTCAGCACAGTTTGTCTGCCCCTTTCAGCTTTGGCTGCCGACCCACAACCCACCCACGAATTCACCCTGGACAACGGCCTCAAGGTCGTCGTGCGCGAAGACCATCGCGCGCCGGTGGTGGTTTCCCAGGTCTGGTACAAGGTTGGCTCGAGCTATGAAACCCCGGGCCAGACCGGTTTGTCCCACGCCCTGGAACACATGATGTTCAAGGGCAGCGCCAAGGTTGGCCCCGGCGAAGCCTCGCTGATCCTGCGTGACCTGGGCGCCGAAGAAAACGCCTTCACCAGTGACGACTACACCGCTTACTACCAAGTGCTGGCCCGTGACCGCCTGGGCGTTGCCTTCGAGCTGGAAGCCGACCGCATGGCCAGCCTGCGCCTGCCGGCCGACGAGTTCAGCCGCGAAATCGAGGTGATCAAGGAAGAGCGCCGAATGCGCACCGACGACAACCCGATGTCCAAGGCCTACGAGCGCTTCAAGGCCATGGCCTACCCCGCCAGCGGCTACCACACGCCGACCATCGGCTGGATGGCCGACCTGGACCGCATGAAGGTTGAAGAGCTGCGCCACTGGTACCAATCCTGGTACGTGCCGAACAACGCCACCCTGGTGGTGGTGGGCGACGTGACCCCGGATGAAGTCAAAACCCTGGCCCAACGCTACTTCGGCCCGATCCCCAAGCGCGACGTGCCACCGGCGAAAATCCCGCTGGAACTGGCCGAGCCCGGCGAACGCCTGCTGACAATGCACGTACAGACCAAACTGCCGAGCGTGATCCTTGGTTTCAACGTGCCCAGCCTCGCCACCGCTGAAGACAAGCGTTCGGTCAACGCCCTGCGCCTGATCTCGGCCCTGCTGGACGGCGGCTACAGCGCACGCATCTCGACGCAACTGGAGCGCGGCGAAGAGTTGGTGTCTGGCGGTTCGTCGAGTTACGACGCCTACACCCGCGGCGACAGCCTGTTCACCCTGACCGCCACCCCAAACCTGCAAAAGAAAAAGACCGTGGCCCAGGCTGAAGCCGGCCTGTGGCGCCTGCTGGATGAGCTGAAGGCCAAGCCACCGAGCGCAGAGGAACTGGAGCGCATCCGCGCCCAGGTCATCGCCGGTGTGGTTTACCAGCGCGATTCGATCACCAGCCAGGCCACCGCCATCGGCTCCCTGGAGACGGTGGGCCTGTCCTGGAAGCTCATGGACACTGAGCTTGCCGAACTGCAAAGCGTAACCGCCGAAGACATCCAGAAAGCTGCACGCACCTATTTCACCCGCGAACGTCTCAGCGTCGCCCATGTTTTGCCTGAGGAGACCGCTCATGAGTGAACGTAAAAACAACCGTCTGGTGCTGCCCGGTTTGATCGTGGTCACTTTGGCGGCCGCGTGCGCGGTGTATTTCCTGCGCCCGAGCGAATCCGTCGCCAGCCAGGCGCTGGAGCAGGCCAAGTCCGCCAACAAGCTGCAATCCCTGGCCGAGCTGGACGACAAGGCGCCGACCAACCGCAAGCTCGACGTGCAAACCTGGACCACCGCCGAAGGCGCCAAGGTGCTGTTCGTCGAAGCCCATGAACTGCCGATGTTCGACATGCGCATCCTGTTCGCCGCCGGCAGCAGCCAGGACGGCGACACACCGGGCCTGGCGCTGTTGACCAACGCGATGCTCAACGAAGGCGTGCCGGGCAAGGACGTCAGCCAGATTGCCGCCGGTTTCGACGGCTTGGGTGCCGATTTCAGCAATGGCGCCTACCGCGACATGGCGCTGGTTTCCCTACGCAGCCTGAGCGCCAGCGACAAGCGTGATGCGGCCCTGTCGCTGTTTGACGACGTGATCGGCAAGCCGACTTTCCCCGCCGACTCCCTGGCGCGGATCAAGAACCAACTGCTGGCCGGCTTTGAATACCAGAAGCAGAACCCCGGCAAACTGGCGAGCATCGAGCTGTTCAAGCAGCTCTATGGCGACCACCCTTACGCCCATACGAGCGAAGGCAACGCCGAAAGCGTGCCGAAGGTCACCCTCGCGCAGTTGAAGGACTTCCACGCCAAGGCCTATGCCGCCGGCAACGCAGTGATTTCTGTAGTCGGCGATCTGACCCGCGCCGAAGCCGAAGCCATGACCGCCAAGGTCTCCGCTTCACTGCCCAAAGGCCCGGCGCTGGCGAAGATCGCCCAACCGGTCGAGCCGAAGGCGGGCACCACGCATATCGAGTTCCCGTCCAAGCAGACAACCCTGCTGCTGGCGCAACTGGGCATCGACCGTGCCGACCCGGATTACGCCGCGCTGTCCCTGGGCAACCAGATCCTCGGCGGCGGTGGCTTCGGCACCCGCTTGATGAGCGAAGTCCGCGAGAAACGTGGCCTGACCTACGGCGTATACTCCGGCTTCTCACCGATGCAGGTGCGCGGCCCGTTCATGATCAACCTGCAAACCCGCGCCGAAATGAGCGCCGGCACGCTGCGATTGGTGCAGGACGTACTCGCCGACTACCTCAAGACCGGCCCGACACAGAAAGAACTCGACGACGCCAAGCGCGAACTGGCCGGCAGCTTCCCGCTGTCCACCGCGAGCAACGCCGATATCGTCGGGCAGCTGGGCGCCATGGGTTTCTACAACTTGCCGCTGAGCTACCTGGAAGATTTCATGAAACAATCCCAGGCGCTGACCGTTGACCAGGTCAAAGCTGCTTTGAACAAACATTTGAGTGCCGACAAGCTGGTCATCGTGACCGCCGGCCCAACGATTGCGCAAAAGCCACTACCGCCCCCCACAGATAAACCCGCCGAGCAGCCGCTCGGGGTTCCGGAGCATTAATGGCCCGTCCATCCCGTCCCAAAAAACCTGTCCACAACGTTCACAACGGTGTGGGCCAACTGCGCATCATCGGCGGAGAGTGGGGCAGCCGTAAGCTGAGCTTCCCTGACGTCGTGGGCCTGCGCCCGACGCCCGACCGCGTGCGTGAAACCCTGTTCAACTGGCTCGCGCCGTATATCGCCGGGGCCAAGGTGCTGGACCCGTTCGCGGGCAGCGGCGCGTTGTTCCTTGAAAGCCTGTCCCGTGGCGCTGCCTTGGGCCAGGCGCTGGATGCCAGCAACGTGGCGGTTGCCAGCCTCAAGGAACACCTGGGCACCCTGCGTTGCACCACGGGGCAAGTGCAGACGGCTGATGCGCTGCGCTACCTGGAAACCCAGGAAGCGCGTGAGTTTGACGTGGTGTTCCTCGATCCGCCGTTCAACCAGAACCTGCTGCCGACCGTTTGCGCGTTGCTGGAAGAGCGTCAGTGGTTGGCACCGGATGCCTGGATCTACACTGAAAGCGAAACCGCACCGTCCACACTCGGCCTGCCAGGCACCTGGCGCCTGCACCGCGAGCAGAAATCCGGGCGGGTGTATTACGCGTTGTGGCAGCGCACGACACAACACTAACCCTGTGGCGAGGGAGCTTGCTCCCGCTGGGCTGCGCAGCAGCCCCAAAGCAGGCGACCGTGTTTCCTGAGAAATTGAGTGATCAGTTTTTGGGGCCGCTTCGCAGCCCAGCGGGAGCAAGCTCCCTCGCCACAGCAAGCTCCCTCGCCACAGGTTGCTTATCCGCTCTGCCACCTGCCGCGAGAATCATCGTGTCAAAAACGTCCGACCGCTTCACCCCCGCCTTCGGCCTCGGCAACCCGCACCTGCAAACGTTGTGGGGACCGCTGTGGCGCAAAACCACTCATATCGAACGCCAGCGCGAACGGCTGTGGCTGGCAGACGGCGACTTTCTCGACCTCGACTGGCACGGGCCCCATGACGCAACCACCCCGTTGGTGCTGGTACTGCATGGGCTGACCGGCTCGTCCAACTCGCCTTACGTAGCCGGCCTGCAAAAAGCCCTGGCGGCTCAAGGCTGGGCCAGCGTGGCGCTCAACTGGCGTGGCTGTTCCGGCGAACCCAACCTGCTCGCCCGCAGCTACCATTCCGGCGCCAGTGAAGACCTGGCCGAAACCATCGCTCACTTGCGGGCCATGCGCCCGTTGGCGCCGCTGTATGCGGTGGGTTATTCGCTGGGCGGGAATGTGCTGCTCAAGCATCTGGGGGAAACCGGCGAAGCCTCCGGGCTGCAAGGCGCGGCAGCCGTGTCGGTGCCGTTTCGCCTGGATCAGTGCGCAGATCGCATCGGGCTGGGGTTTTCACGGGTTTATCAGAAGCATTTCATGCGTGAAATGGTGGCCTATATCCGTGTCAAACAAAGCCGATTTCTAAAGGATGGCCACGAGGCAGGCCTGAAAACCCTGGCCGACCTGGGCTCACTGGAGAAGATGCGCACGTTCTGGGACTTTGACGGCCGCGTCACCGCGCCGCTGCACGGGTTTCTCAGCGCCGAGGACTATTACCGCCGGGCCTCAAGCCGCTATTACCTCGGGTCGATTCGCACGCCGACCCTGATCATACAGGCCGCCGACGATCCCTTCGTGTTCGCCCACAGCCTGCCCGAGGCCAGCGAGTTGTCGGACTGCACCGAGTTCGAGTTGCTGGCCAAGGGCGGGCATGTGGGGTTTGTCGATGGCTCGCTGAAACAGCCAACTTACTACCTGGAACGACGCATCCCGGAGTGGCTGCTGACACACCGCGGAT